>JALWZC010000086.1:1205-13084 GCA_027002875.1 Desulfurococcales archaeon | reverse complement strand
TATCACGCACCTAGAACAGCATCGTGCCTAGTGGAAGCAGATGAAGAGCCTCCACACGAGTTGAATAGGGAAGCACTGACTATTGCTTTAGCTATTGCTAAAGCGTTGAATATGTGGATCGTTGATGAAGTACATGTTATGAGGAAAATAGTTATCGACGGCAGTAATACGACTGGTTTCCAGAGAACATCCATTATAGCATTAGACGGCTACATCATGGATGGGGATAGGAGGATCGGGATCCAAACACTCTGCTTGGAGGAAGATGCAGCTAGGAAGCTGGGGGAGGACAAGTTAAGGGTGAACTATAAACTCGACCGTTTAGGAATACCCTTAGTAGAGATCGCTACTGCGCCAGACATACATTCGCCGGAACAGGCTGAAAGGGTAGCATTTAAGATTGGACAGCTGGTAAGACTTACGGGCAAGGCTAAGAGAGGGCTTGGAACTATTAGGCAAGACCTCAACGTCTCTATTATTGGTGGTGCGAAGACGGAGATTAAGGGGGTGCAACACCTCTACCTGATACCTAAAGTAGTCGAATATGAGGCTTTGCGCCAGCTGAGACTTCTTGAGATAAGGGATGAGCTGAAGCGTAGAGGTATAAGAGAGGAAGAGATAACGGGGGAGGTACGAGATGTTTCCGAGGTATTCAGAAACACCAAGTCTAAAATAATTAGGAAGGCAATAAGCCGTAAAGGCAGTGGTGTTTACGCTGTAGTATTACCTGGTTTTAAGGGAGTACTGGGGAGAGAAGTGCAGCCTGGTAGGAGATTTGGTACAGAACTGGCTGATTATGCAAGGGTCTGGGGCGGTGTTGGAGGAATATTCCACACGGACGAATTACCGGGATATGGAATAACGAGTGAAGAAGTACATAAACTATACGAGTATTTGGATGCAGATAAGGAAAGGGATGCGATCGTCCTAGTAGCTGATAAAGAAGACAAAGCCGTTGAAGCCTTAAAAGCAGTCGTAGATAGGGCTAGGGGGGCATTACGCGGGGTTCCGGAGGAAACTCGGGCTTCGCAACCCGATGGTACCACTAGGTATATGAGGCCAAGGCCTGGCTCGGCTAGGATGTATCCGGAAACCGATATTCCCCCGGTAGAAATAACTAGAGAAATTCTAGAGGAAGCGGAAAAGCTTGTACCGGAATCGCCAGATGTAAAGCTTAAGAGGTTTATCGAGGAATACGGTCTCAGCAAGCCTCTAGCTGAGGCAGTATTGAACGATTTAAGACTAGACTTATTCGAAAAACTCGTAGGTAAATATGGGGATCGAGTATCTCCAACAATAATAGCATCAATAATAACAAATACGCTTAAAATGCTTAGAGGGGAGAAGGTACCCATCGAGAACATATCTGATGAACACATTGAAGAAACAGTTAAACTACTAGCCGAATCCCGTATAGCAAAGGAAGCTGTACCGGAAATACTGAAATATATCGCTGAAAACCCATCGATTCAAGTAGTTAGTGCAGCCGAGAAACTCGGCTTAACAACGATCCCCCTGGAAAAACTAGACGAATTAATTAAGAAAGCGATAGAAGAGAACATGGAGAAAATAAGGGACAGACCTGAAAAAGCATTTAAAATCATAATGGGAACCGTGATGTCGAAGGTTAGGGGAAGAATTGACGGTAAAATAGTAGCTGATCGAGTAAGGGATAAACTAAAACATATACTAGGAGGAGAAAAGTAAAGTATCTACAGAGGGGCGATGAAGACTACTCCCGACAATGAATAAGTGATTAAAAGGCATTTGTCGGAGCCCCTCTCTGCAGTGAGCTTTCGCAATGATGAATATCCCCAATATGAGGAGTTATTAACCGGTGAAGAGTGCACGAGCGTGCTGAGCATTATAAACCCATATATGAGCATATTACATATTGGATGAAGAACCTTGGCCGCTGCGGAGCTAGCCCGGCGGGAATAAGTTTAGCGGTGAAGAGGAAATGGTAGCCGCTGACAACCTCCTAAATAGAGTTAAGAAAGTCTTGTCTTCTAGAGGGTTTAGAGTTAAGGATAAGCATATTATGGAGAAGGACCTGTTCTCAGAGGATATTAGAGAATTTGACTTAATCCACGCCGTCTCCGGAGATGAAAAAATAGTCTTAACAATAAGACTGAATAAGAGAGGTAACCACAGAGTACACGTATCGACTAGAACGAGTAGATCTGATGAAAAGCTTGCTGAAAGACTCGAAGAAATAGGTATGCGCGTGCAGGAGGATGATGAGGGATTAACAGCCGCAGTAACCACTAGTTCATCCGAGTTAGTTGATAAGATCAACGAAATTACGAGAATAGTGACTTAAGACTTGTCTACAAATAGTTTCCTTGAGAAGATTAAGTGGATAGCTTATCTCTATAATAAGGGTTATAAGAAAAAAGAGATTGCTAATAAGTTCGGAATAGCGCCTTCAACATTATCGACGTATATAGGGAGAGCTTTTAGCCATGGATTATTAGAAGAGTATTTTTATATACCGCTAGAAAATCTTCCTTATTCATCCTTATTTTTCCATGTAAGATTCGAGCAACGGATTAGGCCAGATCAATGTATAAACGCGTCGAAACCGGATATCATGTATTATCAATCAATCCCGTCGCCGCACTATCTCTATATATACTTGTCAGCGAAGAACACTGATCTATCTATCGTTAAACCCTATTGTAAAATAATTAGTGAAGGATTTATTGAAGAAACAAGGGTACTAGATATTTCCCCAACTGATAACACTTTAGAGATATGGAAACCTAGATTATCCGGCCCGCTCGACGAAATTGACGAGCTTATCATGAAGACGCTCTTCACGTTGTATAACCCGCCTGAATATAGGTTAGACTTATATGGTTTAACTGAATATTTTTCTAAGTATCTGCCGCGAAATATGTTTGTTTATCATTATACTAGACATGTTTTAAGGAAAAACGCTGTTAAACGCTACATATTCGTTAAAGATCCGTGGAATAGTGAGCATTGTTTATTATACTTGGTATCGAATGATTTGGCCAGGTTGTGGAGTATGGTTGAATTACTCTATAACATTGGTATACTTCAAGCAGTATATACGTTATTTATTTTATCGAGAGATCCGGCGATAGTATGGATTAATGCTCGTTGTAGTAGGGATAAAGTAAGTGATCCCAGTATAGTTCATCAGCCGGTAAAGGATTCCTTTTATGAAATATACTTTATGGAGAAACTAATACCTTAAATTTAGTTTGAAGACTAAATTATAAACGAGGCGGTTTATGCGATGAATGTTTCAGAATTTAATGAACTAGTTAGAGAATCCGTTAATACAGCTGAATCCTTTATACAGCTTATAAGGCAGGCTGGAGAGGTGTTAACGCAGTCTTATAATGGCTTAAGATATCGTCCACCTGGGGCTATTGAGATCGAGTCATATAGTATGCTCTATGCAATAGGTGATCTCCATGGTGATTATTCGACTCTGATAGACTTCTTCGATAAGGAAAAGATCCTTGACAGGATAATAGATGAAGACTTAAAGATAGTATTTTTAGGTGATTATGTCGATCGCGGCCCCCAACAGTTAGAGGTTCTAGCATCAGTTTTAAGACTGAAAATCATGTATCCAAGTAAAATCGTTGTTCTGAGGGGGAACCATGAACCTCCCCGAATGCTTATCCCAGTCCCCCATGATTTCAGCGATGTACTAGTCTATAAGTTTGGAGATGAAGCTTACAAAGTATTCATGGAAGCCTACAAGTTGTTTCAGAGAATACCTGTGGTTGCACGGGTTAAAGATTATTTCCTCTTTCTTCATGGGGGTCCTCCGAGGACTGTACTTAAGAGGAAGTCATACGAAGAAGCTTTTAGTATTGGTGTACCTGTTATTGACGATGTTGTTCTCGAGGACATACTTTGGAGTGATCCAGTTGATGATTCAAACATTGAGACAGCTGAATCAATGCGTGGCGCTGGCGTACTATATGGACCGATCGTTACTGAGAAAGCATTAAAGCTTAGTAAGACGAAGTTTATCATTCGTGGCCATGAACCAGCAGAGGGATTTATGATTAATCATGGTGGAAGGGTTATTACATTGTTTGATGCAAGAATACCTAACTACGGTATATCTAGGGCAGCCTACCTAAAGGTTCGATATGGGGAGGTTATTGATGATATAAGGAAATATATAGAAGTAATTTCCTAGAAAGGCAGGAAACCCAGTAATCTTCGTCCCTTTACGTCAATCGTTAATATACCGTTTTTAACCATGTACTTGATCTTCTTCACCTTGAACCAGAGCTTTATCCTAGTATAATAGGTTCTCTCCTCGTCGAAGCCGTAAACATATAGTTCCTTCCCCCTATACGTTATGCGGAAGTTATCAGCTATCTCCTCGATAAAAACAAGTATACGAGCTCGGCTAAACCCTTTCTCGACGATTTCGTATGGTGGTATATTCAGCCACCTATAAATGGGAGAGACCCCCGTCACCGAAACTAACCCCCATTATTCATTTAAAAAGTTAATAAGAAACACCTAATAATCATTTTCAATAGGAAAAACTTAAATACTATTATTTTTGCGAGACGGATACATTTTATAAAGCTTGTAAAACTATTAGGGAATCAAAGAAGAACTGCCGAAACTAGTGAATTCATGGTGGATTATACCGTGGGTACAGAACCAGTAGTAACGGATGTATTAATAGGGTTAACTGATGAATACCTCGGTGAAATAATCGATGAAATACTTGAACAGTACTACTCGGACCAAGAACTAGCTATAGACTATGAAGAACTACTAGAATACATAACAAACGAACTAGTAGGCAAGAACGGTATAACAGAAAACTATGAGAGATACTATAGGCTACTAAAGAAACTGGTTAAGCATAGATCGATAGCAAAAACACTCGTAAGCTACTTGATATATAAGTATTTAAATGGGAGAGAGCAAATTTAGACTTGGATATTTTATTTTACAAATAATTTTTCATCTTTCTTATTTAAAGGTGACCAAAAATACCTAGGAAAAAGAAGAAAACAACAACTGGAGAGAAAACTGTAAAGAAGCCAAGGAAGAGGAGGAAGAGAAGAGAAATCGACATATCAAAACTAGCGGACCAGCTAATGAATGAAATATCAGAATACCTAGGCTTAGACACGCTGGGAGTGTCGGAGAAGGTTAAACGGGAGATAGTACATGAAGTAATGAATATCATAATAACTTCAACATCCTATAAGCCAAGCCTAGAAACGCTACAAAAGAGAATTGATCGTAACAGGGAGTTAATCTACATGGTAATAGCTAGGAAAATACTAGAAAATACTCCAGTAAAGAAACTGACGAATCAACAACTAGAATTCATAGTGTACAATGGTGGAAAATTAATAATTGATTATATACCAGAATTATACCGCGAACTCAAAAAGAGGGGCCTAGACGAGTTAATCTCCTACCTCAGATACGTATGGGAAAAATACGGGAAGCCAACACCGGTAGAATGTCCGAGATGCGGCTTCCGAGCAATAATGCCCGACTATAGCTGCTATGTATGCGGATACGTTGTTAACGATGAATATATCCGGGAAAAACTAGGTTTTGAGGAAAAACTGAAACAATACGTATCAACAGCTAGCGTAGCAGAGCTAAGAGACGTTATAGAAATAGGATACGTACTAGTAGGGGAAAACGATATTCGTAGCCCCCGGCATAGGGGAGAGACGGGAGAAATATATTATCCAGTGTATCTTAAGAGGAAGGATATACAGTTGATCAGTGAGGAAATCGCGAAGAGGAAAATACCTGTATAAAAACTATTCGGTGGGCATCATGCAGGAAGAGAGTAGGAAGGATATGCATAGAATTCTTAGGCGGATTATATACTTAGCAGGAACAGGCTTCTATAAATCCATGGAGCTTGAAGACATGCATATAAGAGGATATTTTCTCAAAATTATGAAGGAAGCAGTTAAACTATTAAACAACAGTACTGGGGAGAGGGATGTATCTGGTAAGGAACAGGGAGGAGCTGGCTAGGATTCTCAAAGCTTATAAGCTTGCAATATTCCAGTACTACGACTCGGGCAATAGTATGAGTAGGGAGACGCGAGAATTAACCTATGCTTTCCGTAAGTTATCGGATAGGATGAGTAGCCGCTTAGATGTGTTCACGGGGAGGATTGATGTATCTAAGCCGGAGTTTAAGGGTTCTGTTAAACATGTACCGATGATTAGGGTTTATCTCGATGGTAAGGTGATCTTTGAACAGTATGGAGGATTCGGTGATAGTGAAATAGACTACTACGTGTTGACCCGGAGCATAATGAATGTGTTAGAAAAGATTAATGCAGGTATTAAATTCTAGACTTCAAGCTTCTCAAACCTGTCCTCTTTCAATAGCTTCCTGCTGAGCTCTAATGCTTCCCTTAAATTATTCTCCTCGGTTGATTCTTCAAGTATTCCTAATAGCTCCATAACGTAAGGATTTAGGCTTCCCGGCCCCTCGAGGAGTTCGTCCCTAAGCTTCTCTGCTAGGGTTCTTAATTGTTTTCTGGGAAAGGTGTTTTTGAGTGCTTCATGTACAAGTGTTTCGATTGCTACGGTTAAATACCTGTTTCCACTATAGATGTCTAGGTCTTCGTCGACGTATTTCGTGTAGGTTTCAACTATTCTTTTAACTATTTTATCGAGGTCGATCATGGTTCTTCACCATGGAATTGTAATAGTATTTTACCAGTTTATTATTATTTTACGTAGTGGTTGGGGATAGATTTATATAGAAGTGGTTTCATGGTTGATAACTGGAACAACTCCTATAACGATCACGTTTAGGAGAGGTGTATAATAATGGCGCTCTATGGAGTACCCGTACTCGTATTAAAAGAGGGAACGCAGAGAACAGTTGGACGCGACGCTTTACGAGCGAACATAATGGCTGCAAGAACACTAGCAGAAGTATTGAAGACAAGTCTAGGACCTCGTGGACTAGACAAAATGCTAGTAGACAGCTTCGGAGACATAACCGTCACAAACGATGGTGCTACAATTGTTAAGGAGATGGAGGTACAACACCCAGCTGCTAAACTACTAGTCGAGGTTGCAAAAGCTGTTGACGCCGAAGTAGGAGATGGAACAACCACAGCAGTAGTCCTTGCAGGAACACTCCTCGAGAAAGCCGAGGAACTATTAGAGCAGAACATTCACCCCACAGTTATAATTGAGGGATACATCAAAGCTATGAAGAAATCCCTAGAACTACTAGACCAGATCGCTGTTAAGGTGGATCCAACTGATAGGAAGACCCTTAGGAAAATAGTTGATACGGCCGTATCAAGCAAGTATATAGGGCGGGGAGAGATCGAGGACAAACTAGCCAACATGGCTATCGATGCAGCATTAACAGTTGCGGAGAAGAAAGAGGATGGAACACTAGAATTCAAGGTGGATGATGTTAAGATTGAGAAGAAGAAGGGTGGAAGCGTACTAGACAGTATGCTAGTCTACGGTATAGTCCTTGATAAGGAAGTAGTGCATCCGGGAATGCCTCGCCGCGTCGAAAACGCCAAGATCGCATTAATAGACGCACCACTAGAGGTTGAGAAACCCGAAATAACAGCTAAGATAAACATTACCAGCCCAGACCTAATCAAGGCTTTCCTAGACGAAGAAGCAAGGATCCTAAAGGAACAGGTTGAGAAGATTGCTTCTACTGGTGCTAATGTTGTTATTTGTCAGAAGGGTATTGATGAAGTAGCACAGCACTTCCTAGCAAAGAAAGGAATACTAGCAGTAAGAAGAGTAAAAAGATCAGACATGGAAAAACTAGAAAAAGCAACAGGCGGAAAAATCGTGAGCAGTATCAGGGACTTAACGCCTAACGATCTAGGATACGCTGAAGTAGTCGAGGAGAGAAGGGTTGGAAACGACAAGATGGTATTCGTCGAGGGATGCAAGAACCCGAAAGCGGTAACGATCCTCCTAAGAGGATCAAGCGATATGGTATTAGACGAAGTTGAAAGAAGCCTCAAAGACGCATTAAACGTTCTCAGAAACGTTATGAGGGAGCCAAAGATTATTGGAGGCGGTGGAGCACCCGAAGTAGAATTAGCAATTAAGCTGAAAGAATACGCAAGGACTATTGGAGGCAAGGAACAACTAGCGATAGAAGCCTTCGCGGCAGCGCTTGAAGAGATACCCATGATACTTGCTGAAACAGCTGGGCTAGACCCACTCGACACTTTGATGAAGCTAATACAACTACATAATGAAGGGAAAGTATTCGCTGGAATAGACGTTATAAACAGCAAGATAGTAGAGGATACAACCGAGATAAACGTTATCGAACCGGTTCTCGTTAAGAAGAATGTAATAAAGAGTGCTACTGAGGCAGCGACAACGATACTAAAGATCGACGACATAATAGCTGCAAGCCCGCTGAAGAAGGAGAAGGAAGAAAAAGGTAAAACACCTGGAGGAGCAGGAGGATTTAAGGGTTTCTAAGTAAATCCCAATCCTCTTCAAGATAATAGTGAAAGACGTTTTTAAATAATCCAATAATTCTTTTAACCCGGTAATGTATTTGAATCCTTTAATGAACTGTTAAGAAACGTTATGGGTGAATAATGGTATTGTCTGATACAGGAGTTACCGGAGAAGGGTTTTTAGTTAAGCGTTTAACTCGCTACGAGATTGCGAGAGTAATTAGCGCGCGCGCTCTACAATTAGCATTGGGCGCACCACCACTGCTGGATCCCGAGAAGTTGCCCGTGAAAGACCCTGTTGCATTAGCTATAAAAGAGTTATTAGAAGGTGTTTTACCAATGACTGTTAGGAGGCCGAAGACTGGTGGAGGATACGTTCTTATCCCGGTTTCAAAACTCCTATCCCCCGAGAATAAACGGTATCTTAGAACTACTCTCGAGAGCTGGAGTCTCGGTAGTAAATATTAACTACTATATTGACAAAAAGATTGGAACAATCTATGACTTATTGATCAATAGAATTATAGATGAAGAAACATTTAACAAGCTCTACGTAGAAATAACTGCCCGTTACAGTTATACTCCTCTCCAGTTAAAGACTGATCCTCCTATTCTTAGGCTTATACCGCTTAATGAAGAATCTAATGGCAGGGATTACAAGAAGATCGCACTCCTGTTTTTAACAATTATGACAGTATATTTCACCGGATATGGTTTATCAGAATTTTATACGAGTATAATACATGAAGCTATTGCAAACCCTTTGATCCTTGGTGCGGTCTATACATTGCTTTTCATGTTCGCTCTTGTCTTCCACGAATACGGCCATATGAGGGCTGCTAGAAGGTATAATGTAGTTATAAAGGGTCCATACTTTATACCAGCACCACCGATCCAGTTGGGGTTTATAGGTACTCTTGGAGCGGTTATAACGATGAAGAATCTACCGCCGGATAAACAAGGCCTTGCAAAGCTGGGGATTAATGGTCCATTGTACGGTTACCTTGCCGGCTTAGCTGTTGCAATAATAGGAGTATTGCTTTCACCAATAATACCGGTGGAGTCGATTAAGCCTCTGATCGAGAAAGGTGAGGTTTCAGAAATGGGCTTCCTACCACTAACGCTACAACTCCTATTATTTCTAAGAGCACCGCCACCCGGCTACACTATTCTACTACACCCACTAGCCTTCATAGGGTTTGTTGTATTTATTGTAACTTTTCTAAACCTAATACCTATAGGCCAGCTCGACGGTGGACACGTCATTAGATCATATATCAATATGAAAAGCCACGACTTACTGGGATATATAGTAATACTCTTATCACTAATAACCGGGCTACTTCTACGCGGAGATATAGGGACCTACTACTTATCATTATCCATAATACTCTTAATACTGAAATTAATAGTAGGTAGGTACCCTCACCCCGGACCTGCAAACCAGTATGCCGTAAAACATACCTATAAGTACCTATTACTATACATTGCACTACTAGTATTGACAATCCCCATACCATCATAAGGGAATAATGATGAAGAATAAGAAGGCGAAGAAAACAATACTAGACTTCTTCGCTGAGGCTAAGCCTAAAGAACAGATAACAAAGAAAACCGTTCTATACAGTAAAACATTGACAAGCCGCCTTCAGCTACGGAGGACTCGGGAAGAACAAAGTGAGGAAAGGTATAGTATATGGCGCCTGCCCGGAACAGTAATAGTCATTGCTGAAAAACCAAAAGCTGCGCGAAAAATAGCTTATGCGTTGTCCCGCAATGTTTTAAGGAAGACGCTGTACGGTATACCCTACTACATTATACGGCACAGTAATTCAAGGATTATAGTTGCTAGTGCAGCCGGTCATCTCTACGGGTTATATACTAGTGAGAGGGGGTACCCTGTATTCACTTATGAGTGGAGGCCATTATACGAGATCGATAAGTCGGCTAAGCATACTGAGAAATTCATAAAACTACTCTCTAGAGTTTGCTCGGAGGGGGATTTATACGTTAATGCCTGCGACTATGATATTGAGGGATCGGTTATAGGTTATATGATTATAAAACATCACGGCAACTTAGAGAAGAGTTACCGAGCTAAATATTCCAGTCTTACACCGGATGAATTAAGACAAGCTTTTAGGAATCTTTCAAAGCTAGACTGGGAAATGATCGAAGCAGGGCTATGCAGGCATGAACTAGACTGGATCTGGGGGATCAATATTAGTAGAGCTTTAATGGATGCAGTATGGAGTGCTAGCAGGAAAAAAGTTATTTTAAGTGCCGGAAGAGTACAGACTCCTACGCTGAAATACGTTGTTGAAAGGGATATTGAGAGAAACCTCTTCATTCCTCTCCCTCAGTATTCAATAACTATACACGTTGAGAAGAATGGCGTTAGGATTAAGCTGGACTATCATGGGGAAACGATCAATACTCGCAGAGAAGCCGAAGAAATAGCTCGGATAATAAAGGAGAAAGGCTACCTGGTTGTTTCTAGATATGATGAGAAGAATATTTATCTTAAACCGCCGCCAGCCTATAACCTAGGCGATCTACAGGAAGAAGCAGCTAGAATCTACGGTTTCAGCCCCTATAAAACCCAGAAGATCGCTGAGAAACTATACCTTGACGCATTAATAAGCTATCCGAGAACCAATAGCCAGAAACTACCACCGACACTAAACTATAAGGGTATACTAGAAAAACTATCAGAGATTAAAACATATAACGTTCTTGTCCGGGAACTATTAAGAGATACGAGGGAGATACTAAAACCCGTTCAGGGACCCAAAGATGACCCTGCCCATCCAGCGATCTATCCGACCGGTGTTAAGCCTGGGGATTTAAAGCCTGATGAATGGAAGATCTACGATTTAATCGTTAGGAGATTCATGGCAGCTTTTGCGCCGAACGCATTAATTAAGAGATCCATTGCAGTATTCCTCATGCCTGGACTCGGAAAAATATCCTTTCAAGCATCTGGGCAGAAAATTATAATTTACGGATGGTTAAAATACTATCCCTTCTCCAAGCCAGAGGAAAAGTTTCTTCCAGACTTTACCGTAGGTGAGAAAGTAAATGTAGTCAAGACTAGTGTTAGGCGAACATATACGAAACCCCCGGAAAAGCTTTCCAGGATTAAAATACTTAGATGGATGGAGCATGTGGGTATCGGTACAGAGGCTACGAGGGCTAGGATAATAGAAGTTCTATTTGAAAGAAAATACCTCATATCTACTGGTGGTAGAACACATGCTTCTGATCTAGGCTTTGGCATAATAGAGGTTTTAACGGAGTATTTTCCAGAGATAACAAGTGTTGAATTAACACGTTACTTCGAAGAAGAAATGGAGAATATACGAAGAGGTATTAGGCGTAGAAATGACGTCGTTAGAGAAGCTAAGT
>JALWZC010000086.1:0-1195 GCA_027002875.1 Desulfurococcales archaeon | reverse complement strand
ACGTTGCTTAAACTAATCACGGATTTTGACAGGAAGAAAAATGATATCGGGAGAAAACTATCGTATAGGCTCGGAATATTGAAACCTGAGAAAACCTGTTTGTTATGCAGTCGTGAACCATTTAGAGAAGGATTATGCAGATATCACTATGAAGCACTAGAAACACTGAGAAAAACGTATTTAGAGTGGAATAGAAGGGAAGGATTAACCTGGAGCGAATACCTTGATAGTATTGCTAAACTGAAAACAACCGGTAAATGGATCTTAGATCTCGTTAAGAACAGGGACAAGTTGGACAATATACTATCTTCTCAGTAAATCCAATAAATGATGAAACCATATACTAAGATATCCAATGTATGGGAGCTTAAATATTCCACCGGAGAACCCCCACACTTTTCCCTCAATCCTACTATACGGTATACCGGGATTACCCCTGAACTCGAAAATATCCGGGCCCCTATTATTGTCCCCTTTCGTTACATAGTAGTAGTTTCCACCTCGGATCTTAACCGCTATAACTCTATGGATAATTAATTCTCCCCCTCTACCCTTATAGATCACTATATCACCGACGCGTATATCCCTCGGATGCGGTTTATATGCAAAAACAAGATCTCCTTGTCTTAAAAGTGGAAACATACTATAACCTTCAACAACGGCTACAGGAGTATTAGACCCTGTAATCCAGCTAAGGATTACTCGGGATTCGAGAGCTATAATGAACAGTGAAATTAGAATTAATGTCTTAACGGTTTCCCTAAATCTTTTATCCATTAATACCCTCTGTAGATTCTTCAAGGCTGGCTTATTCCTCTTCTTCAAGGATATCCTCGAGGTCTAAGACTATCTCCTTAACTCTTCTAGGCTCTTCTTCTTCAACTAGTTTCTTCTTGCCACCAGCTCCTTCTAATTCTACCTCGCTACCGCCAACCTTGATCTTGCTAATAACAGTCCTCCATTTATACCCGCATCTACGGCATTGTACAACTCCCATAACTGTTATCGTTATCCTTCCCTTCCTATCTGGGAAGGGTGATACTAGCTGCCAAGTCTTCAATACCTCGATATCGGTTGATCCACACTTAGGGCATACGAGTTTCTTTTTTGTCTCCTTCTTCCTAGGCATACTAGGTCATCACCCAGTAAATGAGTACTGATAAAATGATGATTAATATTAATGGAAATATTAATG
>JALWZC010000085.1 GCA_027002875.1 Desulfurococcales archaeon | reverse complement strand
CTACTATATACGTGTACTTTACCCATGTTTGTATCCCCTCACGGTAACAACGATCAGAATTGGAAGATAAACCTTATAAACTCTATGGGGTCTTTCCTTAATTCATCAAGGTAACAACGATCAGAATTGGAAGGCTAGAAACTCCCTTTGAATGATTCCTATTAAGCTACCGGAGGTAGCAACGTTCAGGATTGGAAGTCATTAATCATTATTCACCAATTATTAAATTTCATTCCTAGTATCAACGATAGGAATTGGAAGCTATGTGTCTATGCCGTTGGATCGCCAAGATGATTATGATCTAAACTTATGTTTTCATGATGATACTTTAACTTTCTACGAGTACCGCTGGAATTTTAGTAATCGAGTTAGAAGATCTACTGCTTTATTTACCTGGTTGGAGCGATATTGTATAATAATTAGTAAAGACATGTTTTATTGGTTGCGTCGTTAGAGCTGACTACAACAGTAACACCTAAATTATAATAATCTAAGCGTTACAATTCAATCAATGCCCGCTTATTCGGATGTGTTCACCCGTATCTTCATCTAAAAACATTTATATTTTGAGGCTAGATTTAATAGTACTGTCGGAGGTGTGATTGTTGTCTGTTCTAAATAGTGTAGCTCCCCATTCTAGTGGTTTCAATGCTTCAAATTGGTTAAAACTTTATGATTTAGGTGTGAGGGCTGGTGTTCAAAACTATCTGGGTGGTGCTGCTAAGGCTCAGGTCTCGAACCTGCTGGAAATGGTGTAGTATTTCAATGCTGATACACTGGTAACAACATCATCCATTCTAATATCGTCGAGCAGATACCTTATAGGTCCCCAAGTGAATGGATTACCCTATGGAGCAACAATAAATGTATCAATACTAGTATCGAAACATTCCGAGCCCATTTCAGACACAATAATACCTTATTACGCCGCTGTTCTTATATCCTACTCCAAAACACTTTTAATAAAAACAGAATATTCAGGGCCGACCATGTGGGAAAGAGTTATTTTCCCCACATATTGTTTTCATGTTTCTAGAGGGAAGCGTTTTTGCGCGGGGGTGCCCGAGCTAGGTCAAAGGGGCCGGGTTGAGGACCCGGTGGCGTAGGCCTGCGTGGGTTCAAATCCCACCCCCCGCACCATGATTTTATGGTAGTGCGAAACCTGTAGTGATTTTCTCACCGGACCTCGTTATAATGTTCACCGTTACTGCTTGTCCGTGAGCATACTTTTTACCGCTGAGTATTATTGTTAGGTTAGCCTCGCCGCCGGGCGGTATAGTTATGTTCGTTGAATTATAATATTCCAAATCCACGTTATAATATTGGATAACCCTTACCATATTACCATTATTCTTAATCGTAATATTAACGATCCAGTTCCCGGTTGTGTTATCATATACTGGTAAGATGTTTACAATACTGAGCTTGCCCGGGCTATACATCATAGTATTCGTAGAAGACGCCGGTGAACCCGGCCCGCCCGCAGGATTAAGCGTTCCAGTACCCATATAGTACAGGTATAGTGGAAAAACGATAAGCGCAAGGATTATGAATACGAGGACGACAAGTGCGTACTTATTCAAACCACTTCCACCCTCAATGAACCCTTCCGGGGGAATAATTATATGATAAGACCCTGTTTTAACTAGTTTCCCCGGTAAAACTAATCCTCCTAACCATTAAGCTGCCCCTAGACCGGTTCTCATGTGTAACATGCCGGTAAACCCGAGCGTAATCATTCTTCAACGGTGTGAATACTGCGTTATCAATCCATAGATCAATCCTGAAACGAGTGCCTCCAGGTCTTAACGGGTGCTTAGCTACCTGTTTATCATCGATAAAATACTCGGCTACGCCTCTATCCAGCCTTACACGGTATACATGATAGTCTCCAAGATCGAGGTCCTGTATCACCGGGTTTAGACTTGTAAGCTTAACTGGTAGTAGCCATGGGATGAGTCGGGCTCCTAAGCGAAGCATTAATGGGGGCTTACCGAATAACTTGATCGGTGTCAGTATATTCCCGGTTTGAACATAGAAACCATTCAAGGGATAAGAAGGGCTGCGAGCTCTTAAATAGATAAACCATACGGGTAGGGATTCACCGATAACCATTGAGTAATTCCAGAAACCCCACCCGGCGGAACCGTAATGTTGCTTATCCAGCCTTGCCTCAACCGTTAAATCACCACTAATCCAAGGTAAATCATTAAAACCTCCATCAGAGACTTCAGCATTACTATAATACAATGCTTCACTAGGACCCATCCAAAGAACCAATACACCGCCCCGAGCCTCTATACCCGCAAAACCATCAACACGGCCCCTCCAACCAGTCCCTATAGACTCGAAGCCCTCCCATTCAGGAAGCTTAATCGTGTAGTTCTTGGAACTACAATTTTCAACAGGGTTATAAGCCAATACACGATCAACCCCGCTAGGGAACAACTAGTCTTAACAATAACTAATCGAGACTTGTGGGGTATAAATAAGAATACATGGATAGCCTACAATTTGTAATCCCCAGCATACTCCCGGAGACCTGTGAGAGTACTTATCGCCTCCGATACGAGCTCCTTCTTAGCTTCAAGATCACTAGTATCAAGTGCTTCGCTAAGAATCCTCAAAACACTGTTAAGCCCCACTGCTACATGGTGATACGAGCCCGTTCCAGAATACTTATTGATCAACCTTTTAATCCTGCCCTGAACCCTTGAAATATCCCTATCAGCCGATAAGATATAAGTATTGGCGAGGTCCCGGTAGGTAACCGGTAACCCGTGGAGACTAGTTGCTAGGGATAACAAGTCTAAGCCTCGGGAAACCTTATGCCTGCGGAGAGCATTACCAGCAATACCAAGCTTACCCAGTACAATATTCAACCGGTTAATCAATGAGTTAATCTCATCGAAGAGACCACGCCGGCGGCGAAAAATCAATTCACTATACACCATTTAATCAATGTATAGATAATACCCGGTAAAACATTACCCATAAACTAATCCAGACTAGTATAGAAAACATAGTGTAAACCGTTTAACAGACTAGTATTCACCGGGTTACGGGTTGGATGGAGATTGGATAAAGCCTGCGTTATCGGCGGTGGATCGATTGGTGGAATAATAGCCTATTACCTATACCGAAGCGGTTATACAAGGATAGACGTCTACTACGCTTCTAGGAAGAGCGTAGAAGCAGTAGCTGGGAATAAAGGGTTAACAATACTGATCAATAACCGGGAATACCACGTACCAGTAAACCCACTACACTACAGATCACCCGGCGAGGAGTGCAGTATAGTATTTAACGCTGTTAAAGCCTACAACGTCCCGGAAACAATCGGGTTAATTGCTAGGATCACTGGTAGCGACAGCCTAGTCTTCATGCTCCAAAACGGCATGGGATCATGCGAAGAAGCTGCGGAAAAACTCGGGTATCAACGGGTACTATGCGGAGTAGTATTCATCGGGGCAGAGAGGATCAAACCCTACACGGTAAAACATAACGGTGGAAACACGATCATAGCAGGATCACTAATAGGTATAAACACGGAGGCACAACATGTAGCGTACAGACTTAGAAAAAGCGGGTTAGACCTAAGGATCACTGGGAACATACACTTATACAGGTGGATAAAACTAGGAGTAAACTCTGTAATAAACCCGGTAACAGCACTACTAGAAGCATCAAACAAGATAATAACAACCAGACAAGGAGAAGAAATAGCCAAGCTAATACTAGACGAAGTAGTAGAAGCAGCATGGAGGAAGGACAGGATAAAACTAGACAAGAAAAAACTGCTCGAGATAACGTTGAGAGCAGCCAGAAACACCGCGGAAAACTACTCAAGCATGTACCAAGACATAAAACACCACAGGAAAACAGAGATAGAATACATAAACGGATACATAACAAGAATACTAGGAGAAAAAACAATAAACAACCTAATAACCCAGCTAATACACCTCAAAGAAGAAATCTTAAAACAAAAATGACAAATAATCAAGACAACCCCCTAAAACCGAAGCCAAGCCAAAAATAAGACAACACCATCCACACTCTCATCATTAATAAAAACGATCGACGAACCATACGAGACCAGACAAACAAAACATTCAACTACCGATCCCCTCACAACAACTACAAAGAAGTACAACGAACCAATCCAGTCTAGGCTAATACAAAACATACGCTTTTCAGTTCTTTCCCAGTTGTTACACGGGGTTCATCTAGTTCCAGGCGTCCCCGAAGATATGGTTAGAATGTTCTTTTAGTTCCTTCTGGTTGCTACATGACTCGTAGAATGATTCGCTTATCATTCTAGCCAATCTATCCTTTCAGTTCTTTCTGGTTGCTACTGGTTGCGGAGAAACTATTAGTTACAGCTCCAACTACTTCTGGTAACAACTTTCAGTTCTTTCTGGTTGCTACGACTATTAATGAAGCAGTAGAGTGTGGGATGCTTATCCCAACCACGCACCTCTTCATCGAGGAACCACGGGTTCGGTTGGTATAGATCACCGATACAGTGTATAAGATTCATATAAGTATTTATTTGTTTTTAGTATTGTGTATTTGGTTAATATTGGTTTGGAGGAGGGTGTGGGGTTTTAAAAAGTTTTATTTTATGGGCCATTTTAGGTCTGGCTGGGTGCATATTCCTGCTCTTTGGTATAGGTTCCATGCTGCTTTATCTGCTTTTTCGAGTACTTCTTCTTCGTTGAATGTTAGTATTTTCCTGTTGTACATTATTAGTTTTCCATCTATGATGCTGTGTTTTACATCGCTACCCATAGCGGCGTATACTAGGTGTGATACTGGGTTGTTTAGTGGTCTCCAGTGGGGTTTCCATGTATCAATGACTATTATGTCTCCCCTCTTACCCGGCTCGATGCTTCCGACTAGGTGGTCAATCATTAGTGCTTTTGCACCGTTAACCGTAGCCATCTCTACTACTTGCTCAGCCCTAATAGCGGCGGCATCCAGTGTTCTCAGGGGTTGTAGTAGTGCGGCGTGCTTCATCTCCCTTAGGAGATCATAATCATTATTGCTCGGGCCTCCATCAGTTCCAAGAGCAACATTCACTCCTGCTCGTAGCATTTCGCTAATCTTTGCAGCTCCGCTGGCCAGCTTCATATTGCAGCAGGGGTTATGACTTACACTTGTCTTGGTTTCTGCTAGTAGCTTGATCTCCTCGTCAGTAGCCCAAACAACATGTACTAGTACGACGTTAGGCCCAGTTAAGCCCACCCAGTGGGCGAATTCTACCGGTTTCTTACTGAACTTAGTCATCGTATACTCTACATCGGCTTTAACCTCTGCAAGGTGCATAGTTATACCAGTCTTCAACTCCTTGGCTTTCATACTCATCTTACGGTACAACTCTACGCTTACAGCACCCGGAGTCCTGGGCCCGAACCAGATCCATATACGGTTATCCCATCCATGATACTTATCGTAGAGCCTCAACGTATCCTTATAACTCTTATCACCAAGCTCGACGAGGCCCTCGTGCAATATATTCTCCTCCAATGCATAGCCGGTCATATCCATAACGTGGCGGGCAACAGCTGCACGGATCCCGCTCTTGTGGAGGAACTCTATGATCTGATCCGGCCCATAGCGTCCGACAAGGCCTGTCTCGAGGAAACTAGTGACACCGGACTTGATCATCTCTGTTACAACGAGTTGGGCTGATACAAGGGCTTCTTCAGGCTCATAATTACCCTGCAGCGGCCAGACACGATCCTTAAGCCAGGGTATTAGTGGTAGGTAGTCTGCACAAGCCCTTAATAGTCCTTGGGCTAGGTGTACATGTGTATTCACCAAGCCGGGCATGATAAGGCTATGAGGCTCATCGATGACTATATCGCTGTGGTAACGGTAATCCTTATCGAGCTCCTCCCTCTTACCAACAGCCTTAATGACACCATCCTCGATCGCTATAGCTCCATCCCTAATAACCCGGCGATCACGATCCATGGTTAACACATAGCCGCCTCGAACATATATATCAGCCACCCATTCAACACCTCACAACAATACACTTATTCAGAAACCCCCCGAGGAAAAACAATGGGGGTTTACCCGTTTCACTTATTCAATAATACACGGCTGGGTATAATATACGTGTAAGGTCTCGTAAGGATAAGTATATAGGAGCTCCACAGTTATTAATAATTTAAAAATGTAGATGGGTGTACCTAGAGCCTTGGTTCTGCCGAGCATATTCTCCTATGATGTAGATGAGAGAGTAGAGCTCATCAAGACGATCAGAGGATTCGGTAAAGCCGACCTAGTGATAACAAACGTCGACATCCTACTAGTAACAACCGGCGAAATACTCGAGGACTCATCGATCATTGTTAAGGGTCGGAGGATAGCTGGAATTGGTAGGTACGATGAGCTGGATAAATTCATAGGGTCCAGCACAATAGTGATCAATGGAGCGGGGAAAACAGCTCTACCCGGATTCATAGACCCACACGTACACATCGAGTCAAGCCTACTAACACCTAGGGGATTCGCCGAACTAGTATTAAGGCATGGGACAACAACGATCGTAGCAGACCCGCACGAAATAGCAAACGTAATGGGTGTACGGGGAGTAGAAATATTCCTAAAAGAATCAGAAAACCTCCCCTTAAAAATACTAATCGATATACCAAGCTGCGTACCAGCAACAGACCCCTCCTACGGATTGGAAACTGTTGGAAACATCCTAGGGCCAGATGAGATCGAGAAGCTAGCCGGGATGGAGGGAACGGTTGGGCTCGGTGAAGTAATGGACTTCGTAAGCGTAACAAGTGCATCGAGGCAAGTACTGGAGAAGATAAGGATCGCGCACAAGTACGGATTAATAGTAAACGGGCATGCACCACTACTCAAGGGGCAGTTGCTAGACGCCTACATAGACGCTGGTATATGGAGCGACCACGAATCAACAATCTATGAGGAAGCACTCGAGAAGCTGAGGAAGGGAATGTATGTTTTCATAAGGGAGGGTAGTGCTTGGAGAGACTTGAAGGCATTATCAAAACTATTATTGGACGATAAAATAGACTGCAGACTATGCAGTTTCGCAAGCGACGACGTAAACGTAATGGACCTATACGAGAAAGGCCATATGGATAGGATTATTAATGAAGCAATAGAGCTCGGAGTAGACCCGGTTAAAGCAGTACAACTAGCAACAATAGGGCCCGCTACGAGGCTACACTTAACCGATCACATAGGAGTAATCGGCCCAGCAAGGCTAGCAGATATTGTGTTAACGCCTGGCCTGAAAGAAGTAAAGCCGGAAACAGTGATCGCTAATGGTGAAGTAATAATACACGATGGAAAACCTAGGGCTGAGTTACCAAAGCCAAACATACCCCCAGACGCGAAGAAAACAGTAAACATCAAGGAGATCCCGAAGCCCCACGACCTACTCGTCAAGGCCCCGTCGGGGAGGGAAAGGGTTAAGGTAAACGTTATCGGCGTACAACTCGGATCAGCTATTACCAAGTGGCTCGTGGAGGAACTACCGGTAAAGAACGGCTATGTAGTAGCCGATCCATCCAGGGACATTATCTACGTAGCAGTACTAGACAGACACCACGCAACCGGGAGCATCGGGAAGGGATTCATGAAGGGACTAGGATTCAAAGCCGGAGCAATAGCACAAACAATAGCACACGATACACACAACCTAATAGTAGCGGGGAACAACCCGGAAGACATGGTATCAGCGATAAAGAGGATCGTTGAGCTACAAGGTGGAATAGTAGTAGTAGACAAGGGCGAAATAGTATCCGAGATACCACTACCAGTAGCAGGCTTAATGAGCGATGAAGAGCCATGGAAAGTATACAATGCATACCGGGGAATGATCGAGAAGATAAGGGATAGGTATGGTTTAGAATTCGAATCCTTCTTCATGAACCTAGCCCTCGCAGCACTACCAGTAATACCGGAGCTGAGAATAACGGATAAAGGACTAGTAGATGTTAATAATGCGAGACTTGTAAATGTAATCGTATCAGAGTAATTTTTCTCTTATTTCCTTATATGTTTTCAATCAATCATAATAATATCGGGGACTATATTATTATTTCTAGACAAGTGTTTTATAGACCTTAATGCTGGTGGAAATTTTGGACAATCTTTAAAAATTATTACCAATGTATTAATAATCATGCAGGGTATAATACCGTTATAGCGTTTAATGACTCGGAGAAGGTGGTGTAGGAGTGAAGGCGGTAGCGGAGGAGAAGGGTAAGATATTGCTGAGTCCGAACGAGCTAAGAAAGCTTCCAGCCGAAGAAGTGGCGAAGAGGCTGGGCGTCGATCCCAGGAAGGGGCTTAGCAGCGAGGAAGCCCGTAGAAGACTCAGGATCTATGGTCCCAACGAGATCCCGGAGAAAAAGGTTCACCCAGTAGTCAAGTTCTTAAGGTACTTCTGGGGCCCTATACCATGGATGATCGAGGCGGCAGCTATAATATCAGCCGTGATACAGCACTGGGTAGACTTCTGGATAATAATATCACTACTATTAACAAATGCAATCGTGGGGTTCTGGCAGGAATACAAGGCGGAAAACATTATCGAGTACCTTAAGAAGAAGCTAAGCCAGACTGCTAGGGTTCTCCGAGACGGTAAGTGGAAGGTAATACCTGCGAGGGAGCTGGTTCCGGGAGACATCGTTAGGCTGAGGATCGGGGACATAGTTCCAGCCGATATAAAGCTACTGGAGGGCGAATATCTGCTCGTAGATGAGTCAGTGCTCACCGGTGAATCAGTACCCGTCGAGAAACACGTTGACGACATAGTTTTCTCCGGCTCAATTGTTAAGAAGGGAGAAATGACGGGAATAGTGATCGGGACGGGCCTGAATACTTTCTTCGGCAAAACAGTACAATTAGTGCAAAGAGCTGAAACAACTAGTAGGTATCAGAAACTAATACTCACTATCGGCGACTTCCTCATAGTACTAACAATACTACTAGCATCAATAATGGTAGTAATAGAAATGTTTAGGGGAGAGTCAATACTGGAACTACTCCGCTTCGCCCTAGTATTAACGGTGGCAGCAATACCAGCAGCAATGCCCGCAGTATTATCGATAACTATGGCTATAGGAGCATACGCACTTGCAAAGAAGCAAGCGATTGTTAGAAAACTCGTAGCGATAGAGGAAATGGCCGGGGTAGACGTGTTATGCGCCGATAAAACCGGGACGCTGACGAAGAACGAGTTAACAGTTTACGATCCCGTCCCGATAACTGAAGGCTACACGGAGGCAGACGTAGTATTCTACGCGGCCCTAGCATCTAGGGAGGAAGACCAGGACCCAATAGACCTAGCAGTGCTGAGAGCGGCGGAGAAATACGGGTTAACAGAGAAGATCAAGCAGTATAAACAGGTCAAGTTCACGCCCTTCGACCCGGTAATCAAAAGGACGGAGGCAATAGTACAGGGGCCGAACGGTGAAGTATTCGGTGTAGCGAAGGGAGCGCCCCAGGTTATACTAGACTTAGTGGGTGCAGATGAAGAACTAAGGAGAAAAGTAATGGAAAAAGTAGACTACCATGCTAGGAAAGGCTTTAGAACGATAGGAGTCGCTAGGACGATTAATGGTACGAAGAAATGGGTATACGTAGGACTAATACCCTTATTCGACCCGCCGAGAGAGGACGCGGCTGAAACTATAAAGTTCCTCAAAAAGATGGGTATAAGGGTTAAGATGATAACCGGAGACCACGTCGCTATAGCTCGGCAGATAGCGGCAATGCTGGGAATAGGGAGGAAAATATATAGTATCGATGAACTCAAGAAGCTTAGGCAGAGCGAAGCCGATCGATTAATAGAGGAAGCCGATGGATTCGCCCAGGTATTCCCGGAGCATAAATACATGATCGTAGATGCCCTGCAGAGGAAGGGACACATAGTAGCAATGACTGGGGACGGGGTAAACGATGCTCCAGCACTGAAGAAAGCCGATGTAGGAATAGCAGTTGCAAACGCAACCGATGCAGCAAGGGCCGCGGCGGACATAGTAATGCTGGCCCCGGGAATATCCGTTATTAAGGATGCACTCGTAGAGGCCAGGAAGATCTTTAAGAGAATGTACAGCTACGTAGTATACAGGATCACGGAGACTATACGCGTATTATTCTTCATAGCATTGTCAATCATAGCCTTCAACTTCTACCCAGTAACAACGATACAGATAATCCTGCTAGCACTACTAAACGACCTACCGATACTAAGCATAGCATACGACAACGTAAAAATCGGGAAGAGACCGGAGAGGTGGAATATACCAGTAATACTAGCAGTATCCACAACCCTAGGCGTAGTAGGCGTGATAGAGTCCTTCCTACTATTATGGATAGGAGTAGAAGTATTCGGATTCAGCCCGGCGACACAGATGGGCTTGATACAGACCTATATCTTCCTCAAACTAGCAGTAGCAGGCCACCTAACTATATTCGTAACAAGAACAAAAGATCCATTCTACAGCATACCACCAGGCAAATGGCTGTTCTGGACAGCCGTCCTAACAAAAATAATCGCTACAATAGTAGCGATATACGGCTTCGGACTAGTAACACCAATACCAGCATGGCTAGCGGGACTAGTATGGATATACTGCCTAGTATGGTTCCTAGTAGAAGACGCCGCCAAGCTATCAATATATAGGATGGTAGAAGCTAGGACGCTACCAATAAAGATCAGGCACTATAAAGGATACTTCTAACCCTAGGCATTTTACCCATTTTTCCTTTCATCACTTACTATACTAGCCGAGAAAAATCTTTAACACGAATAATACGAGTAGTTTTAGAATAACCCCAGAATTAGGAGATATTGGGGGGTGCGGGTATTGAAAAAGTCGACTCCTTTGCCTTTACTGTTCTTATTATTACTTTATTCGCTAAGCATAGTGTCGATAGGGCAGGGGAACGTAGTCGACATATATCCTTCAATGAGTCACGACGAGATACAGTCTATACTGGGATCCCTAACGCCTGGCTCTATCGTGGTTTTTCATCCCGGAACATACCCTGGAGACTATACGGTTACTGGTGTGGGGGACATTGTGATCAAGGGTGTGGATGCAGTGATAAATTCATCGATAAGCGGCTTCACTCTCGGTAATAGTGCTGGAAACATAGTCGTCGAGGGCTTCACCTTCTACAATATATCCGGGGCCGCTATAAAAGCCTCCAACACCAACGGCCTGATCATTCGGGATGTATCAATTATTAACAGCGGGGTAGGGATAAGCCTTTCATCGATGAGCAATGCTTCGATCACAAGCGTCGAGATAGATAATACTGTTCTCGGAATAGTGCTCGAATCGATCAGTAGGGTAGTTATAAACAACACCGTGATAACGAATAATGACAGGGGGATTGTGGCTGTACAGGTTTCCAGCATCTACCTCTTTAATTCATCTATTATTAATTGTCGTAGTGGTGTGATGGTTGATCATGGATCGTTTGAATCAATATACACGGTATACTCCGGTAACAACGTAGCAGTAAACGCTACATCTTCAAGCCTAACAATATACTTCAACCAATTCCTAAACAACCAGGAAAACGCCGTGCTGAGCCAGGTATCCTCGGCAGCCTTCACCACCGGCACAGCGATAGACTACGAGTATAATGGTCAATGGTACCATGGAGTAGTTGGGAACTACTGGAGCGGTACAGGCTGCAACGACACGGATGGAGACGGGATCGGTGAATCACCGGTACCAGTAGCGGCGGGATACTACGATACAGCACCGATCTGTCCATCATACACGATCACAAACTACCAGCTATACTTCATAAACCCGGGCCTCGTAGCAATACAGCATAATAACACGGTGCAACTAGTAGAGTGGAAAAACACATCCACAGCGAAGATAACACTGACTGGGAAAGCATGGTACGTATTCCACCACCCAGTACTCGGAACTATAAGGATGAATTGGCCCGCGATAACAATTGTGGAAAACCTAACAATGATCCAACTACCAGGGAATATAAGGATAGCGGCAACGTCGAGGATAATAGACTACAAGGTAACGAGCAATAATATAACCATCATACTTGAAACCCCCGGCCAAGTCGCGTTAGCCATTCCTGGAATGGAGCCAGTACTAATAATCAAAAACAACGAGACAATAACGCCGAAACCAGTATACACGGTATATAATGATGAAATATGGACTATGACAAACGGCGTAGACCCCGTGAAAATAGTTATCATGCTACAACCAATACCGGCGCCGGAGCCACGGATCACTCCCATAATCCTATTTTCAGCGGTAATAACAGTATTCATCATGGAAGCATTACGCTATTGGAGGAAACGAGGATAAAGCGATGCAATATATAAAGGATGAAATATGCTATCCCTTCCCCGAATCCTCTAGTTTTTCCACTCTCACCTTACTCGAAACTATCGCTGAAACACCCTCCGGATCCTCGAGGATCACGGTATACTTTACTTTTCCATCCCGAGCCTTCTTCAAGAGTTCGATTTTCTCCCTACACTTCTCCAGCGATGCTTTCTCATCACTACAGAGGAACTCGGCTTTCTCCAACACGTCGATGATGATACCCTCAACGGTCGTAATATACCCTTTAGCAGCAGGGCCCGGCTTAATCTCAACCCCTAGCTCCGGTATCCTAATCGTAGCGGTCGATGCACGGATTACCAGTGCATTAACATCATCAGGAGACTCGACGCGGTAAATAATCCTCCTAGGCCCCCGTGTCTCAGCCAAGCGTACATCACTCCACCTATAACCACAACGAGGACACCTACCAGTGGAAATAATTACCTTACCAACCATAGGCATATCATACAAGTACTCCTCAACAACCATACTACTACCACAAACAGGACAGTTAACACTATACTCCAATATCTTCCTCGGACCACTACCCTCCTCCATAACCCAACCAATACCCCCTAGTCCATAATAATGATAAAACTCGTTTAATTTAGCTAGTATGATAGGCTCCAGGGCTTTTAAAGATTGATTAAAAACACTCCGGCTACCTTCTTTTAACAAATATGGAATAAATCCCAGATATTCAGTGGGAAGCTAGGCAGTTAACATTAAGGATAAATAATGATGGATTTTTACGGGGAAATACCTTATACTCCTAAATCGAACAATGTACTTGGAGGAATTCCGGATTGACAAAGATAGTTCTCAAAGTTGGCGATAAAGGCGAGGTTTACACGACTAAAGAGATCAGGAAAATACTAGGTATTAAGGAGGGTGGAAAAGTTATTGCTTATATTCTTAGAAACATGCTTATAATCACACCAATCCCCAGTATTGAGGAAAAAATAGAACACACCGTGATCAAGCTTACACCGGTCGATGCTGAAAAGATCAGTGAAGAGGCTCAGACAGAGGAGGGAATCTATGAATAGGTGATATGGACGCGTTATAAAGAAGATATTACTGTGGATTAATAGTTGGGGCTCCACTGACCGGTGATCATTGGTGACGAGATTTAATGTGATCAGCGTCTTCGATCCATGGAAAAGCCCCCTATGCACATGTCCAAGGAAGTACAGCCTACACCCCTATACCGGCTGTAGCCACTTCTGCCTATACTGCTACGCAACATCCTACATCGGTAGAAAGCCTAGCACTCCGAAGAAGCACTTCCTCGAGAGGCTGCGCAGAGACCTGGGGAGGATTAACCCATTACTACCAGTAGAGATGAGCACCAGCAGCGACCCATATCCTCCCCTAGAGGAATGGGTTCTACTAACTAGGAAAACCCTCCAATTACTAGCTGAGAACTGCCTACAAGTATTGATCACTACTAAGTCAGACATAGTATTCCGTGACGCGGATCTATTGCTCGAGACGCCGAGCGCTGTAATGATAACTATTACAACGATCGACGATGAACTAGCGAAAAGGCTGGAGCCCGGGGCACCAAGCCCATCTAGGAGAATTAAAGCCTTGGAGAAACTAGCGGGTAAAGGAATACCGGTCGGGGTAAGGATAGACCCAGTAATACCCGGGTTAAACGACGACCCAAATATGCTGAGGGAACTAATAGACAGGATCGCGGATGCAGGAGCCCAGCACATTGTTACAAGCACCTATAAGGCTAGATGGGACAACTATAAACGAATGATCAACGGCTTCCCCGATAAAAAGGAGCTATGGGAAAAACTATACCGGGAGGAAGGAGTGAGGATCCATGGATACATATACCTCAGAGAAGAGACTAGGAGGAAACTATTGAAACCAATAATACAACACGCCTTGGAAAAAGGATTAACAGCGGCGACATGCAGAGAAGGACTAGGACCAGAATACTTCAAAGCACCAAGCTGCGACGGAACACACCTAATAAGAAAACACCCGAAATACGGGGAGTGCAGAGCGAGGATAAGCAGGGGTGTTAAGCGGCTTTTCTAATCCCCGTA
Organism: Desulfurococcales archaeon; assembly: GCA_027002875.1. Classification (GTDB taxonomy): domain Archaea; phylum Thermoproteota; class Thermoprotei_A; order Sulfolobales; family Desulfurococcaceae; genus WAON01. The sequence goes on along the minus strand of JALWZC010000085.1, from coordinate 115 downwards.
CCCCTGAAACTCCCCGGTTCCCATGAAACAAGTTCATCAATACTTCCCCCGTAATCAGGATCATCATGGGAACCCCCCGGTTTATAACAGCCAAACTACAGCAGAAACACTATAC
>JALWZC010000084.1 GCA_027002875.1 Desulfurococcales archaeon | reverse complement strand
TTTTGGCTGATACTCCTCTTATAAGGCTAACTATTTGAACCCATGCCCAGCCACTTGTCCAGCCCGGCAGTCTTCTTTTCTTCGTGTTTTCTACGAAGTACTTTCTCGACGAAACGATCCCTTACTGGCTCATAGACTTCCTTGTAGAACTTCTGGGGGTCTAGTAGTATTGTTCGGGGGAACTTTTTAACGTACTCGATTGCTTTACGCCATGCTTCCTCGAAGGGGATCCCTACTTCTTCAAACCTCCTAGCAACGTAGCGGTCGAAATCCTCCGGCCTCTGCTCTACCCCGCCCATAACGTAGTAGCCGCTACTACTGATCTGGGTCTTCTCGCCGAGCTCCTCCACCCGTTTAACCTCGCCGGAGACTCTTGAACCATAAATCCTACCCCTAGAAGCCCTAGCTGCTACGGGCCTCTTAGCTGGGCCGTAGTATTTTGCCCATGCGTAGAAGATTGCTCGGTTCAGCCCGAAGCTCTTAGCCTTCTCCAAATCACCCTTTAAAACATAGTAACGAGCAGCCTGCAGCAAAGCCATAACCGGGAACCTCCCCGGCTCCCCGACTCCTTGTCTAACCGTTGCAGGTGCAACCGCTGGCTTCTCGACCGAGGGCCCGATCCTTGTAGCTCTAACTTCCAGTAGGGTGCGCTTAGCAACTTTTCCAACATGTAGCAGTGCCTCCTCAGCGAAATCATCGCATTGCCCGGGTTTTCCACGGCTCCAAGCCTTCTCAACATAGACTGGGTTCTCCGGATTAGTCCATTCCAGGCTGAAACCTGGTAATTCATTAATTGTAAAGGGAACCGCTGACCTGTCTAGTCTACGGTGTAGGCTTAGTGGTGCTGTGAAAACCCTCTTCATCGCTACAAGGTTTTCAACTTTCAAAGCATAACCTGAATCCCGGATAACATCAAGTATTTGGGGCTGTAGTTTATCCAGCGTATACTCTACTACTGCGAAAGCTACATCGACCGGGTGGTGTTTCACGAGAACTCTACTGAAACACTTCTCGTTAACCCTGACGTGTAGCCCTGCACCGCTCCAGACATAGTATAATGCTTCACCCAGCCCCTTACCCGCAAGGTAATCCCCGATCAACGACCCGATCCTTACAGCATACTTCCACTTCTCACCGACGAGTTTCTCGTCTAGGATGTCGATGTCTATGAACGGCGTAGCATAAACAACGTTGCCCTCATAGTCCTCGAAAACATCCCGCCTAGTAGAGAGCTTCTCGAAGACCTCGATAGTCCCGTAAATACTTCGAACACCGAGGCCCCTGTAACGCTTAAAGAGTAATGGTACATCCTCGGGCTGGTTAATGGTTAATGGTTTATCGCCTATCCAACGGATCCATTTCCGATCACCGCTCTCCAACGCGGCCCAGCGATTTCTAAGGAAGCCGGCGATCTCACCCGCTATCCTGCTACGCGAATAATACTCTAGTACATCCAGTCCCAAAACCGTACACCAATCATATTATTCCACGACCACGGCTAAATACTATTAACCAGGAAACAATCCATACATCCCTTCCCCATGGTAATAGTATTCTTTATAATCCATAATTGATCAATAATATTTCTGGGATGAAGACGAACCCGGGATTATAGCCTCCTCCCCAGTGGGGGAGGGGGTGATGACGAGGCTGTTTGTAAGCGGGCTCGGACCACTCATAGTATTATCTAGTCGATGTGGTCTAAGGCTATGGCTTCGGTCGAGTTATTGATACTTATTGATCTAACGCTTGTCATTGTTTTAGCTAAGGGGTTGGAAGAAGTTATTGTCCGGTTTAACCATCCGCCTATCCTTGGAGACTTGCTGGCCAGCATATTGATCGGGCCCACCGTACTAGGCTTGATTAGAGCTACTCATAACGTTGAGGTAATTGGTTGGCTGGGAATAGTTGTATTGATCTTCCTAGCCGGTATTGAAACCGATATAGAAGCTGCGCGTAAGTATGGTAGGGATTCCTTCATAGTAGCTCTTGGAGGAGTACTAGCTACTTTCAGCCTAGCATACCTCATCGCCTACCTCTTCGGCTACCCATACCTAACAGCATTGTTCATCGCGACTATTCTCTCACCTACTAGTGTAAGCGTTACATTGACAACTCTAATGGAGCTGGGGGTTTTGAGGAAGAGGGAGGGGGAGATTATTATGGGCGCTGCCTTCGCGGATGATGTTATGGCTATGGTTTTGTTCGCATTAGTATCAAGCATAGTCTACTATGGGGAGATCCGCGGCGAAGCCCTCTCACTAATAATGACTGGCCTAGTACTCGTATTCGCTTTCTTCGCTATAATCTACCGTGTAAGCGATAAATTATTTAATAGGATATTGATGAATAGCCGTTTACTCGATGCCCCGATGACACAGTTGATCATTATTGGTTTATCAATGGCTATACTAAGCTCCTGGTTCGGCTTATCCCCCCTAGTAGGAGCGTATCTTGGAGGACTAGCTATGAGCCGAGTGGTTAAGAGTGAACGAGTACTGGGATTCTTCCAGGTACTGGTACAGCTTATATCCCCATTCTTCTTCGTCTATGCCGGCATACTCCTAGACCCATGGGGCATCGTCCACCGCATAAACCCCCTAGAGGCTTTATGGGTTATTATCGGGGTTGTATCAGCGGGGATAATAGGTAAAATAGTTGGATGCGGTTTATCTGCCCGTCAACGAGGACTTGACCCTAAATCCAGCTTAACGATCGGTGTTGGAATGATGCCTCGTGCAGGAGTTGATCTCGTAATAGCTGTTGTAGGATTAACAACCGGGGTATTAACGATGGAGCTCTACCTATCAGCCTTAATCCTAATATATGTTACCAGCCTCTCGACACCGGTACTATTAACCCGTTAATTCCATGGCCCTAATCTTTAAGTAGTCTATTGCAACAGCATTATACAGCTTCCTAACCGTTAAAGCGTAAACCCTGCCCTCTCCAAGTATTAAAGCATACAGTGTATTGTACCGTGTAATATCCTCAACTAGCGACTCGATACTATCCTCAAACCCATGGATCGGCGGCTTGACTAGGCGGGGAGGCTTCCGCCTCGTGATAGAGTCTATGAGTGAATCCATCGTTAACACGTAGTAGTCTCGATCCCTACTTACAACTATATAATCCCTACCAATAATTGTCATATAGGCTAATAACCCGCCGGGATCGGCTTCGACGTCCCGGTATTTTCTGATAACTGGTTTCTCAATATAATCCCTAAACCTCTTAATCCTTAAACGCCCATATACTGGGTTATGCTCGGCTATGTATTCATACGTATTCCTAAGCTGTTCAACGATCCAGTAGAGCTTTCTATCCCTCTGATAAATATACAGGTACTTATGGCCGACGACTTCCCTAGCGATCAACGCTGATGCTAGTACTGGGAGTATCAATGGATAGCTACCAGTCATCTCCGCTAATATGATCGATGTACCTATGGGGGTTGTAGAAACACCGCCGTAGAACCCGGCCATACCAGCTAATACCATTATACTCGTTAGATTGTTGTCTTTGAAGGGTATTGATAATAGGTAGCCGGTGAGGCCGCCGATCACTATTCCCGGAGCGAATAAACCACCGCTCCCCCGGAAACCGGTTATTAGCACTGATAATATAAACCTAGCAGCAAGTATAGCGGCTAGAATAGTGATCGAGTACTTGGATGTACAGGTAACTAGGCTACCTACTAGTAATTGCCCGGTACCAGCCGAGCCGGGTAAGACTATGCCTATGAATACTATGACTACTGCAACGATCAATCCTAGAACGTAGTGGTTCCAGCCGCGTCCAAGCCTATTAAAGAAACGGTACAAGTCGGCCCAGTAACGTGATAGGGAACCAGTTACTACTCCCAGGAGAGAAACCAATAGTAGGGTTAGAGGGTGGAAAACAATTGTTACCGGGGGATTAATCACTGGTAGAACCGGCTTATACCCCGTTAAAAGAATCGTTATAGCGTAGGAGGTAAGGCTTGAAACAACTACGGATATAATAGCCCTCGTCTCGAGGTCCCGGTGATAAGGGGCTTCAAGGGCGTAGAGAGCAGCTCCTAAAGGGGCCCGGAAAATACTCGATAAAACACCTGCAACCCCGGCGAGGAATAGCCTGCGCCGGTAGATGAAGGGTATATGCCTAATAAGCAGTAAGAGGCCGACAACACCCCCACCAATAAAAATACTAGGCCCCAGTAAACCAGTAGAGGCTCCACTAGCTACTAGTAGTGATGTAGCTGTAAGCTTCAACAATAAGCTCCGCGGACTTACAACAGCGGCTTTTAAATGGTAGGCTCTTAATGCTCCATCAACGCTTGCACCCCATGTTGATGGATCCCTCCTTGTTAAGGCGTAGCTTGCAATTACCGCGGCGAGTATTACTGGTATGAGTATCCATGCATTATGCCCGGATTGTATTAGGGAGTAGACTGTTTCGGAATCAGCGTTGAAGTTGTAGGAGAATAAACCAGTTGCTAAGTATTTGTAGAAGCTTATTATTAGGGATACGAGGCCGTATAGGGTTAATGCTAGGAGTGAGCTTAGAACACCAACGATAAGGGCTGCTAGGTAAAACCTCCAGATGGGTATGTTTTCCATTGACAGTTCTACATCAGCCCATACAAGCCCATCACTGATATGTATAGGTATTATTCGTTACGGCGTAAAAACGTGATCGGAACTGGTATGGGTGGTGTTATTGTTCGTGTTTAAGTATTATAATGATGTATTTCTTACCGTTAATCTCCCACTCCCTAGCATAACCCTTCTCTTCGCCGGGCTCAGTAGTTGCGAAGACTAGTTCAACGCTCCTCGTCTCGTTCATTATGTATTCTTTATTGCTCTCTAGTAGTTCAAGGTCTTCCTGTGGTGCTATGATTATCGTTTTTATCTTATCGTCTAATTCAAGACCCATTTCTTTCCTCATAACCTGTATACGCCTTATAACGTCGCGGGCAAGCCCCTTGGCTAGTTCTTCCCTCGTAAGCCTTGTATCTACTGCTACACTACCCCAATCCCTGTCTTCAACGCTGTATCCTTCAACGTATACCGGAGTGATCGATACGTGCTCCCTCAATAACTCGATTGTTTCCCCATCGATTACTGCCCCATGCCTCCCCTTACTGATAATATCCCTCGCTATCTCTTCTTCATGCTTACCAATATACTCTATGATCTTCTTAGCAAGCCTGCGGAACCTAGGCCCAATGACGCTGTAGACTGGTTTAACCCTATACCTTACCAGTTTACCCAGCTCCTCTAGTGATTTAGACTCAATCTTTGAAGCGTTTACGAGCAGTGTTATTATTTCACCGTATTCTTCAACGATCCTCCTAACATCCTCCCGATCAGTATAAACTGTTACGGATTTAACCGGCTGCCTAAGCTTCAACCCAGCCTTCATACGTGCAGATGCTACCGCTTCATAGATCTCCCTTACAATCATCATGTCAGACTCTAGTTTCCCATCAATATATTCCTCGTCAATACTCGGCCAGTCTAGGAGGTGCACGCTCAACGGGTTCTCCATCATTGTTTTACGGAATACTTCCTGATAGATCTTCTCTGCTAGGAATGGCGTGAAGGGGGCTATTAATCGTAGATACTTGTCTAATACATAGTATAATACCGTGTAAGCCGCTAGTTTATCCCTAGTATTCTCCTCAACCCAGACCCTAGGACGGATCAGCCTAATATACCAGTGGCTCATATCTTCAACAATAAACTCTCTGAGTAGACGTGCCGCCTCGTGTATATAGTAGTTTTCAAGCTTCTCGGTAACTTGTTTAGTTAATGTGTTTATCCTCGATAGAATCCATTTATCCTCAAGCCTCAGATCCCCAGTGTAGTTGTCTAGTATGTGCTGGGCCGGGTCATACTTGTCTAGATTCATATATGTTGATGCAAATACATAAGTGTTCCACAGTATCCCTAGATCCCTGATTACCTGGTCGAACTTCCTCCATGAAAACCTTAAATCCTCCCATACAGTATTCTGGAGAACCCAGAACCTCAGAGGATCTCTTCCAACCTTCTCAATAGCTTCATCCGTTCCAACATAGTTTCCAAGGCTTTTATGCATCTCCCGGCCCTTCTCATCCAGTACGAATCCATGTACCAGGACGTTCTTGTAGGGCGCTCTACCATAGCCTAGTACTCCTGATCTTAGGAGGGAGAAGAACCATCCACGGGTTTGATCATGCCCTTCTACTATGAAGTCTAGTATTACATCTTCCACGCTAAGCTTCTCCGGGTGTCCCTTGGCTGCGTAGAATGATATACCGCTGTCGAACCATACGTCTAATACGTCGGGTACACGGTGCATCTCCCTACCGCATACGGGGCATTTCAACACTACCCTATCGATCCACGGCTTATGCAGCTCCTTGGGCTTCTCTCCTCCATGCTCTAATAACTCCTTAACACTACCAATTACTAGCCTATGCCCCTCAGGACAGATCCATACTGGTAGGGGTGTTCCCCAATACCTCTGCCTAGAGATCACCCAGTCCTGTATGTTTTCAACCATATGCCTAGTCCTTTCCCGTGCCCATTCAGGTATCCAGTTAACCTTGTCGAGTTCTTCCAACAGCTTATCCTTAAGCTTCGAGACCTTCAATACCCATTGACGCGTCGCCCTCTGTACTACTGGTGTTTTACACCTCCAGCACACGGGGTATTTGTGCTTGATCGTTGACTCGTGTAGTAGTGCATTCCTCTCCCTTAGATCCTTTATAATCTCCCTGTTAGCATCCCTCACGTATAACCCGTAGTATTTACCAGCGATCCTTGTAAACCTCGCCTCATCATCAATAGGTGAAGCGATAACGTCTATACCATACTTCTTAGCAATTATGAAGTCCTCCTTACCATGGCCCGGAGCACCGTGTACTAGCCCTGTTCCCTCATACATTGTTACGAATTCCGGAGCCATCAATACCCTGTGAAACCTTGACAACTCCTTCTGTAGTGGAACTATATCGGTTAACGGGTGATCGTATTCGAGTCCTTCTAGATCACTGCCCTTAAACTTCTCAACCACAGTATACTCCTTGATCCCTGCATCCCTAACTACTTCCTCGAGCCTCTTCTCCGCGAGAATATAGTATTCATCCCCAACCCTGATCTTTACATAGGCTTCATCCGGGTGAGCCATTATGAAAGTATTTGCTGGAAGCGTCCATGGAGTCGTCGTCCAGATCAATAAGTATTCCTTCTCCCGGCCCCTAACCGGGAACTTCACATATATGCTTGGATCAACTAGTTCATGATATTCAACCTCGTATTCTGCAAGAGTAGTACTACACCTTGGACACCAGTGGACTACTCGCTGCTCAGTAGTTAACAATCCCTGCTCGTCAGCTTTCTTGATCAGCCACCATCCAGCCTCAATATATTCATCCCTAAGCGTTAGATAGGGGTTTTCCCAATCCATGAATACTCCTAGTTCCTTAAACCACTTAGTCATCGATTTAAGATTCTTCAAAGCTAGGTTCTTGCATTCCTGAACGAACTTATCAATACCAATACGCTCCTCGATCTCCCGCTTAACCTTTACACCCAGCTTCTGCTCAACTTTAACCTCGATCGGTAATCCATGACAATCATAACCGGGCCTATCGAATACCCGGTACCCCCTCATACGCTTATACCGGAGAACAACGTCTTTCAACGCTTTATTCCAAGCAGTACCAATATGGGGTACATCACCACTAGGATACGGTGGGCCGTCTATGAAGTTAAAGCTCAACTGGGCCCGGCTATTCTTCTCCTTAACAAGTTCATAAACCCTGTTATCCTCCCAGAACTTCTTAACCTCCTCCTCAACACGCTTAGCATCATACCTACCCGTCAACCTACCAACAACGGGCAAACCAATAAGCCACCCCGCATATAAACATAGTATTTAATACTTTCCATGATTAGCATACTGCTATACATTAACCCTATTACTACATGGAATACACACGAAGAGGATTAAATAATATACCCCCAGTCTAACGCCGAAGCTTACGCCTAAAACCAGTATCATATGTTGAACAAGACCCGTATTTACCAGGCTTAATCTTAATTCTTAATAGTCTCTATTCAAATACTTAACAGTATAGAAATACTACTGGTATTCATAGGGAGGTTGTATTTCTTGTCTATTATAGTGCGTGTTGGAAAAAATATACCATTACCATTCCTAAAGAGATACGGGAAAAATCGGGATTAAGGAGGGTTCAAAGCTAGTGTTATTTCTATTGAATGGAAAGATTATATTAGAGCCTTTGCCTGACGATCCTTATAGTATTTTAGACAAAATAATTAAAGAGCCTTATAAAGAGGAAATTGATGAGAAAAAAGCCGAGGAGATGCTTCTAAAAAATGCCTGTCGCTGATACTGAGATTCTATTTCTTCTGAAACCAAGTGATCCGAGACATGAGAGCGTTATTAATATACTCAAAAGAACTCGGTTCATCAATCTACGTGCCGGATACAGCTCTCATAGAGTTCGAACTAGTGCTTCGGGCTAGGAATATTTCATCTGAGGATATTAAGAAAGCTTTGTATGCGGTACACTTAATACTTAGCGGCTATGGTGTTAGGTATATTAAGACAATCGACTTAGAGCTGCTAGCTATCCACCTAGAATTAATGGAAGAGTATGAATTCACCTATTTCGATAGCCTAATCGCGGCTTCAGCGCTTCGTATAGATGGTATTATTAGTGATGATAGGGATTTTGACAAAGTCGAAGGACTAACGAGAATTCCCATAGTTAAACAGGGCATTTAATGGGTATCATTCTACCTACACGCCTCTAAGAGGACTTTTCGAGGGATAAAAACCTGGTTCTGTTTAAGCTGTGTGTTTTGATGTGTGGACTTTTCTCACGAGGATGTATGGTATCCTGGTTGGCCAGGGTATTTCCCACCATTTTACATCGTATTGTTTCCTGCCGATTAACTCGATGTTTTGGAGTAGGTTGGGGAAGGTGTATGCAACCCTGATCTTCTTAACCGGGGCCTTTATTTCTCCATTCTCTATTAGGAATAATGCATCCCTCGTAATCGTTGAGAATACCCCTTCTACGCTGTTTTGTAGCCTTGTATACCAGTTGTTATTTATGAGTAGCCCCTTCCTAACTTCACCGATTAATTCCTCTAGTGATGCTTCACCCGGTGGTACTACTAGGTTCCATGGATGGGGCATGATCCATCCGGCGTTACCGGTTGTTTCTCCGCCCATTTTCGCGGCTGTCCGGGTATTGTGTAGTAGTGTTTTGAATACCCCCTTCTCGATAACCGGTTTCCTACGGGTTGGTACTCCTTCGTCGTCGAAGCTCGTCGAGCCCGGTAATTCCGCTAGCCTTGGATCATCTATTAGGGTGAAGGATTCACTAGCAACCCTATCCCCGGGCCGGTGCTTCATGAACATTGACATGCCCATGTATACCATGAAGGCTGAAGCCATCCTAGTAATAGTTGCTACAAGGTTCCCCATGATCATCGGTGAGAATACTATATCATAGACTCCCGGCTCTACACTTATCCTATTCCTCGAATCCACAGCGTACCTAGCAGCTATTCCAGCTGCTTCCACGAGCTTCCCCTTATCCAGCCTCCTCGAGCAAGTGCTCCACTGCCCACTACCATCGGGGTCCGCGAAGGCTCTTAGGTATGATTCCATCATTGTTGCTTCCTCATAGTATTCTCCACCCTTGCTTGTTACCAGTGCTTTACCCGTGATCTTTAAATCGATCATTCCAGCTAATCGATCAATCCCCTCCCTATGAGCCGCTTCAACAACGAGCTCCCCCAGCTCGCCTGGATTACTCAAAGCCTCCTCGATTCCTGGATCATATATCCCCGTTAACGGCTCGGTTCTAGCTGGCTCCGGTAGTGGAGCATATAGCGGGGACTCCTCGATTCTAACCGCGATACTCAACAATTCCTTTAACGGCTTATCCAATTCGTCAATACTAGATGGTTCTAAACCCGCAACTATAATCCTCTTATTCTTTACGAGGTATAACTCGATCGAGAGCATATCCCAGTACTGCGCTACGCTTGGCTCGCTATTAGCTATTTTAAGCATAGACTCCCGCGTATCCCTTACTAGAACCATTACCTCCTCGTAACCCTTCTTCACAGCTTTATCGAGTATTTTACGGGCTATACCCAGTAGTTCCTCCCGCTTCATTTCGGAGCCACCCCTAAACGGATATTTCTAATCCTAACACTAGGCCCACCGAACCATACGGGAACGCCCTGTGCGGGCTCTCCCTTACCGCATGTTCCAGCGTAGAATTTGAGGTCTTTTCCGACGGCATCGATTGAGGAGTAGAAGGATTTAGTTGTGAGCTCGAGTACTGGGTTCCTAACTAATCCCTTTATTTCACCGTTCTCGATCAGGTATGCTTCAAGCCCGATGTATCTCTGGCTCCACCTTTCATCGTCTATGTTCCACTCCATATAGGTTTTCATATACACTCCGCGGTGTATGTCTTCAATAAGCTCCTCGAGGCTGTAAGTGCCTGGTTTGAAGTAGGTGTTGCTCATCCTTATTATTGGCTCGCTACGGTAATCCATAGCTCTCGCAGACCCATTGCTCTCGACACCGTAGATGCTCGCCGTCCATCGATTGTGTAGGTGCTCGTTGATCAAACCCTTATAGTACAAGTACTTGGGCCTCGCAGGAACTGTTTCATCATCGTATAGGTAGAACCCATAGCCTCCCGGTATCGTTGGGTCATCTATAACGGTTACATGCACCGAGCCGATCCGCTCACCGATCATTCCTGGCTTTATGAAGCTCATCCCGGCCTGAGCCGCTTCCCTTCCAAGTATTCTGTCTGCTTCTGATGGATGACCGCAGCTTTCATGAACTATTAACCCCACTATTTCTGATCCAACCACTACGTCGACCTTGTCCCTTGGAGGCTCTACTGCTTCATAAAGTATTTTCTCGTATACGCGTATATCTCTCGGTAGTGTTTCATGTAGCCTCCACTCATCAAGCCATTCAAGCCCCCCACTACTACCCAGCTGCTCCCATCTCTGCACGCTACCCTTACCCGGATCCATTACTACGAGGTTGTAGAACAAGCCGATCCTCGGGATAACGCTGTATACTTCTCCGCCATCACTGTTAACAATGAATTTCTCCTCGACGTTTTCATGGTAGGATGTGAAGAATGCCGGTAGCTTAGCCTTCTCAACGGCTTCCCCAGCGTTTTTCCATAGTGTCTCGAGGTAGTTGATCTTCTCGTCTAGGCTCATGTTGTCGAAGCTTTTACGGGGTAAAACCCTGTAATTAGCGTGTCCAAGCCTTGCAGGTGCGAAGGTGATAGGCTTCTTTAACAGCTTAGAGGATACCTTAGCGATGGAAACAGCTTTTTCAACAGCTTGCTTAATGCTCTCCTTATCCAGCTTGTTCGTCGCTGAAAAACCGAGTGCTCCGTTAACGATAACCCTAACCCCGATGCCTCTCCGATAATCTATCCCCGAACCTATAATCCGGCCGTTACGCATCATGATCGCTAATTCCCTGTTAACATGTATCCTAGCCTCAGCGTAGGATGCTCCAAGCCCGCCAGCTATTTTTAGAGCGTAGAAGGCTAGGTCTTCATCGATCAATACGTTAAGACACCCATAACGACGTTATCAATTGAAATAATAGGGAGAGGTGGAAAAATAAACATAGGCTCAACCCTTCCCCTCTTTTTCAAACTTACTGATGAAGTCCTCGGAGATCTTAAGGGCTATCTGGTGTGCAATCTCCGGGTCAAAGTCTAGCGTTGAAGCCTTCGGAACACCGAGCTCCGAGATAGTTACTTCATAAGTAGGCTCAATACCCTGCTTCCTTAAAACATTAGATGCACACTTCAAGGGGCAGCCGTTAATCGCTAATACTGCACGGGCAGACTTAAAGATCTTAATGTGCACCGGTGAACCAGCCGCTACAGCGGCGAGACAACACATCCTTACGAGTTCTGGGTATTTTTTAGTTAGTATCCTAGCAACCTCGTTACCGATCTGTCCCACGCTAGAGGCTCCATCACATGCCGCTACGATTATTAGGTTTGGAGCATACTTGCTACAGTGTGGTAGTAGAGTGTAGTTTTGCTTAGCCATTCTCCCTCCTCACCTCCACTTATTGATTGACCGGTCGGTAAATATGATTACGGAGAATATTAAACCTTACCATCAAAACCATACTAGAAACCATCGATCAATGGATTAATTAACGATTAAACACTCATACATAGCCTGAAAAATACTTCGATGATACACTTGTAAAACACGAAAGGGTCCCAGCGATCTTTAGCGAGCGTTGATTAGGAAGAAGTGAAAAACAATAGTTTATGAAGATTATTATTTTATTGGCCCGATTATTCTTTCTCAGCAGTATATTCCTCTAGGAGCTGGATCAGCTTGTTGTAGAACCTCGTCCACCACTCCTTAGCAGCTCTAACCTTGTCTGCCCTGAATTTCAGTGCCCATTGCTGGTTCCCGTATTCCTCTGCTGCTCTCGCTAGGTAGTCTATTATTTTTCTTGACTCCCAGAAGCTTGGGGGTGATCCGGCTTTGTCCTGGTATTCTAGGATTTTCTTATAAGTCTCCGCATACCTGTGATCGAGGTCTTTTATGCCGTAGAACTTCTCCATTATCTTATCAAGGGTTTTCTCGAGCCATCCGCGGTGGAAGCGGCAGAAGCCGTTATTATCGCTCCACATCTCCCTTAGTGCACGCTGGAAGGCTTTCTCAGCGTATTCCTCCGGTTCGAGGAATACTCCCTTGTAAAGCGTCCAGTATCTTCCGAGTACTGCAAGTGGTGCAACCATGCCGGGGGTCCAGTAATAGTTTGGAGTAATGTGGCCTTCTTCGCCGAAGCTAGCATATACTAGTAGGTCGCTGAACCTCCACCCGCTCCTCTCGACACGGTCCGCGTAGAGGAGGTCTAGGATCTTCGCGGCCGATCTTAATCCCTTCTCGCCTATCAGTCTTAGCAGGTTGTTCCTACCCCATGCTAGGTTTTCAATGATCGTGATTGCTAGGCGGGCGTTCTTCTTTGAGTCTTCATAGGTATAGGTTACCGGGTCGAAGCTAGGCTTCTCGGGCAGTCCCAGCTCGCCGGGATAGATTAGATCCCTGTACATCGCGTCGAATAGGAATCCGACTACTTGCCCAGTCTCGATAGCGTCGAAGCCGTAGGCGTCGACTAGTTCCACGATCTTCTCGGATTCATGTATGTCGAAAACACCTATGAATGGCCCGAATCCCTCGTAGGGTTCGTAGTCGCTCTTAAACCTCCCCTTCCTAACCTTCTTACAAGCTATTGGGCATGGTTCTCCACAAGTCTTCCAAGACTTCGTCTCGATAGCCTCCTTGTTGAAAGGCTCCCATATATGCTTCATGATCAACTCGTGCAGCTTCTCCCTAACATCTACTGGTAGGTAGATCATGTTCCAGTTGAACATTGGAGTATAGATTTTCAGGTGCGGATAATTCCCTCCAAGTGTTCCACCAGTATTAAGCTTCGGGTTGTAACGGTACTTAGTGCCGGCCTCGATCACCATTGTAACATAGGGCTTACCCGCTAACTCTATGAATAACCTGTTGATCATCCTTGTATCCAGTAGTTCAACGGGCCTCTTAGATCCCCTGTTGAAGGCTCCGCCATAAACAATCGCCGCGACACCGTGGGCTCTATATAATATGCTACCAGGGCCTCCGCGGGCCGCGTACTCCTCCGATCCATAGTCTATTTTCCCCTTAACAAGGGTTATAGAAGCAAGTGCACCTAGGCTAGTGTATTTCGCCGCCGGCCCGGTCAGTATCGATCTACCGTTAAACTTCTCATAGAAACCACGGTATTTCTCGCTGAGATACTTCTGCAGCGCGAATACACCCTTCTCACCGCCGTAGCCCTGCCAGATTTCTAGGAGCCTTAGCTCATCGATCTCCTCGAAATCAACCTTGGGCTCGCCGTCTCCTTCATCATAGATCTTAAGGATCAATGGCTTCTCAGACTTACCAGTTACAACGAAGGCGTCAATGTTAACGTTCAACTGGTAAGCCGCGCCACCCATAGCAGCTACGTGCAAACCCCTAGTCAGCGGGGATTTAAACACTGCTACAAGCCTGTGCCCACCATACAGCCTAGTACCAGTAAACAACCCCGCACCAATAACCAAGGCGTTATCCGGGCTATAAACCGGCTTCTTCCAAGTCTCAAACTCCTCGAGGTGAAGCTTCACACCAAGCTCTATAGGTCCAGAAACCTCGCCTGCATCATACTCCCGGACACTATACTCCCTACTACCAACATCAATGAATAAAACCCTATAACTAGCCATAACACAACCACCCAGGTAATCACTCTATAATGAATAATACATGCTTCAACAATACTTGATGATTAATCAAGATATAAAAACATTAATGCCTGATTAAAACATCAAAAAATAGTTTAGGAATGACAATGTTAAGAATTTAAACAAGTTGTTAAACATGATCTAATAAACCCTTAATGATTTCGATGAAAGCATCAATTTCAGATTTATCCCCTGAGATGAGATGGTTTAATGGAAAACCAGCAACTACCAGTTTTAAATCTATGTTTTCGTCAATTGCAAATATGTATTCTCTTATAAGATTATCCTCTTTGAATATGCAGT
>JALWZC010000083.1:5972-14725 GCA_027002875.1 Desulfurococcales archaeon | reverse complement strand
ATGTTGTCACTTATTACTATTAGCTACTAGGTAAAAATGTACAATATCACTTTAAAACAATTAAACCTTCGATTCAATGACACCAGTAAAATAAAGAAATATTATCACATAACAAAAACAAGAAATGAAGTAACTAAAAACAAAATTTGAACAATTGCTAATGTTTAGTTTCCAGATTAGTAGCTTTTCTAGGGATCATTCTTCTTTTTATACTCCATTTTAAGCGTTTTAATAATAATCGAAAGGGTGGTTTTCCGGGGTGTGGTATTGTGTTTTTATCTTTTATTGCCTTGAATACTCCTTCCGGGCTTAGCTCTCCGATCTCGATCAACGTGTAGGCTATGCCTATGTATTCGGGTATGTGTGCATCGCTATTAGCTAGGCCTGGTAGGTCGAGTATTTTAGCGGCCTCTAGTGCTTTCCTGTTGGCTTTCTTTGAGGCTGAAGCATTCCATACCTCGATCGCGTCCCATAGCTCGGCGTAATCATATACTAGATCCCCTATACCCTTTCTAAACTCGTCGAATGGATGCGCTGGTACTACGAGGCAGTCATTACTGTGGGCTTCATCTATGAGTTCCGGTATGCTCCTCGGAGTATTGATGGGTTCGTAGCAGTATACTAGTACGTCTCCATGATCAGTTCTAACCTCGTTACCGATAATTACTAGTGGAGCCTCGGGATGCCCCCTTGCTAAGCGGAGGGTTTCCACTGCTCCACGGAAAGTATTGTGGTCTGTTACAGCTATAACTCTTAAATCCTTATAGATAGCCTCTAGTATAATCTCCCTAGGACTCATCCGTCCATCGCTATAATATGAGTGAATATGCATATCTGCACGAACGAGCAAATCCTAAAACCACCCAGTAATTATTAGTTAAGCTTTGGAGGCTATCAGTCTTGGCCCGCGTAGTTATTGATTACTCCCGCTGCACACTTTGCGGCTTATGCGTCCAGTACTGTCCCGGCCATGTTTTCAGTATTAATAATGACCGGGTTGTTGCTAGGGATGAATACTGCGTTGAATGCTATGCTTGTATACCATTATGCCCTACTAGGGCTATCAGCATCGAGGACCCTGATCCATGAAAAACTAGAGGTAATAGGGTTTAAGCTCTCCGCCGCAGTAGGGGCAGCGGTAGTGTAGTTTCTTAGCATGAGCAGCGCAGAAGAATGCTTCCCTACCCTTACTAACACACCTGGGGCAGTAATAAGCATCTCCAGTCTCAACAGCTTTAAATAAATCTATATCCTTATGACAGATAGCACACTTAACCGTAACCCAGCCTTTATGACCGGCTTTATTCACACCCTTAAGTAAACCGATCGTCAAATACTCTCACCCATCAATCATTCTCTACAATACACGCCCTGCTATCAACGATACACTCGTTAAGCCTTATAAACATTATTTTCCCCGGGTATTGATCAATAATACTTAGAGCCATGTATAACGGGAGCGAAGAGATGATCGTGTTAGCCGCTACGGCCGATATACATAGTCCGAGATACCTATCCAGCTTCAAAGAAGCCCTGGAAGAATATAGTGGGGAACCTAAAGCCTTCATACTAGCAGGGGACATTGTTGAAAAGAATAAACACGAGTACTTACAGCCAGTGCTAAGCATTATTAGGAAGAAGTACCCGGACACCCCGATCATAGCGGTGTTTGGAAACGAGGAGTATAGGGGGTATGAGGAAGTTTACAGGCGGAAATACCCGGAGATAAAATGGCTAGATGATGAATACACTATACTCGAGACAAATAATGGTAGAGCAGCCATTATCGGTACTCGGGGAGCATTGGAGAAGCCTACAAGTTGGCAGGCTAGAAACATGCCGTGGATCAGGAAGGTCTACGATGAGTTACCAGTTAAGCTTAAGAAGCTAGTACTTATGGTTAGGGAGAGGGAGAAGCCCAGCTTCATAGTAGTTGTTTCCCACTACGGTGTCTGCAGGGATACGCTAGTCGGTGAACCTAGGAGGATCTGGCCGTACTTAGCGAATCCTCGGGTTATCGAGGAGATCGGTGGCCTCGTAGACGTAGTTATCCACGGACACGCTCATAACTCTAAGAAAACAACGAGTATTTATAAGTCTACTAGAATATACAACGTAGCACTACCAGCTAATAAGAGGATCGTTGAGGTAAGATTGACCAGCGTTAAAACGGGGATTCTTGAATGGTTTAAGTAGGAGTTTAATGGAGGGGCTGGATTGGGTCTTCCAATACTTCAAACGGCTCCGCACCGTAAACCGGTTGTAACACTTACAATTATAGCTATAAACTTCATCGTGTTCCTCATACTACTCTACTATCCAAGCCTCATAGTCCCGGGAGCACTGAGTACTTTCGATGCCCAACGGGAGCTAGCTATGACGCCTATAGAGATTGTCCGCGGCGAGAGGCTTTGGACGCTCTTCACTGCGATGTTTGTACATGGTGATTGGGCTCATATACTCGGAAACATGCTCTTCCTATTCCTCTTCGGAGGCCCGGTTGAATCAGCTATGGGTAGGAAAAGATACCTGCTATTCTATTTTCTAAGCGGTTTATTCGCTGATCTATTCCACATATTAAGCGTTGCTTTTATACCTCCGGAATACCTGGCTAGCGCTAGTGGATACATTGTCAACCCATGGGTTACCCCAACCCTTGGCGCTAGCGGTGCTATTAGCGGCGTTATGGCTGCTTATCTCGTCTATTATCCGAAGTCCAAGATCACAGCGATCTATCCTATATGGATTATCCCATTAATACTCGTACTACCAGCATGGGCATTCATACTGATCTGGTTCTTGATGCAGCTGATATTCGGATTGATAAGTCTTATAGGAGTATTTAGTAGTGTAGCTTTCTGGGCCCATATCGGCGGATTCCTATCCGGTATAGCAATGGCTCCATTATTCCTTGATCCTAGGCTTAAGGCTTTGATCAGGGAGTATAAACACCTGCTTGAACGCTATGGTAAAAAGTATTTATCCAGTATGTATAAGGAGGAGGATATCGAGGATTATTATTAGGGTCTAAAGCCTTCATAAACAGCTAATCCCGCAACTACTCCCAGGAAAGCCGTATATTCCTCGAATCCTACGCCTTCCCTCCTAAGTTTAAGGTCTATGTTGAAAAGCTTCTTACTACCCTCTTTTGTAAGCATTAACCCTTCACTTACTGCTTCTTCTAACTCCCTCCTAGCCCACTCAGGCATTCTAGGTATTACTAGGTCTATGTATAGCTTTATGAGGGCGTTATTTGCATCGTTGTATTCGTGGTAGTATTCGAGGAGCTTCTTAACATAGCGGCTTATACCCTCCCTAAGATCAAGGCTTCGATAACCCGGCCATTTACTAGCGAGTGTACTGAATATGTCGTGGAAACTAGCCTCGCCCCGAATAGCTCCCAGCCCGGTATAGCCGGTCATTGTTAAATGCTGATACATGTCTTCCCGATGAACACTCCTCAATGAATCGATGAAAGACTTGATCTCCCTCCAATTCCTACTGTAAAGGACTAGTTCTAAACCCCTCTTCACCTTCCCGTAGTCGCTTATAATGCTTTCAGGCTCCGAGTAGGCTATCGCGAAAGCGTAGACCATGCTTGGAACAATATAGTCCGGGTAGACGTGTTTAGGATTCCACCTATAAGCCTCCCGGAGAGCCTTAGCCAGCAGCTTCCCGAAACCCATATGGGTAGCCGCTAACTCGCCCCTCCTAACCTTAACACCTAGACTAGTAGCTTCTAACAAATAGTCTGATACCGAGAGGATGGAGGAATAAACTTGATCAACGCCTCCTTCAAGCCTTAACCTATGAAGACCTCCCGGCTTAATAGTACTATATACTGCTAAATGCATCCCCTGCAGGATCGATTTAACCGTGTATACGTCCAAGGCTTAAACACCACTATTAATCCCAGAGACATTAAATCAATAATCTAACTGCCGGGATAAAAACGGTGTGATGACATAGGTTTTGAACACTGTTGATCAATAGTTAAGCGTGGTGGTTAAGACTTTATGTTGAAGGAGGAGATTGTTAAGGCTGTACTTGTAGCTTATTACTGGCTCCTGGTATTTACGATACTCTACGTTTTAGGGGCTAGATTACTTGGTTCATTCATTGAATCCTTACTGATAACAGCTGCCCTCATAGTAGGGGTTAAGACTAGGGTTAGGCTTGTGGATAATGTATGGTTTCTACCCGGGGGCTTCCTAGTCCCCCTCTTCTTTTCTATCGAGGTAATTATACGTTCCGGCCTATTACTCTCCCTTGAACGCCTAGTTGTCTTTATGATCGCACTATTAATAGGTGGATTGGGCGTGTATTTACTATCAAGTATTCATAGTAGAGGCGTCTACGTTGATTTCCTATTATCAATTATCTACCTATCCTCACTGGGAACACTTGTTTCAAACCCGTTAAGCAGTGATCTATATGGAACCTATGCTTTAATGTATCCATTAACACTATTCTCCCTACTACTAGGGCTTGAAACCAGAGCTTTCATGGGGAGGAATAGGGGGTATAGTATTGTTATCGGCGGTGACGGGCTGCTTGACGCACTAGTATTAATACCCATAACAACTCCGCCCTTAACAGTTGGTTTGACACTATTATTCCAGTTCCTCGAATCAGTTGGTTAAGAGGAATGTCAGGGTGAGAGCTCTTCTTCACCACCCCTCCTTTACGAGTAGGGGTTCGGATGGTTTGCTATTCATCACCCCTATTTCTTAATCATTTCTACTAGGTGTTTTATAATGATTGGTGCTGGGTCTACCCCGGTTGCTTCTCTAAGCCCTTTCCAGATCGGGAAAGCGTTTACTTCTATAATATAGTGCTTCCCGGTTTCTTTATCGACTATTATATCGACTCCGGAGTAGTCTAAGCCTAGTATCCTTGTAGCTTTAAGAGCTAGCTCATAGCTTTCCGGGTCTTCCTCTCTGCGTAGTGGTACTCCGTGGGCTCCTCGGGCTATGTTTGTCTTCCAGTTTGTATTTATTACTCTCTTCATAGCTGCTACAACACGGTCTCCAACTATGAATACTCTAACATCGTATCCTGGCTTCTCAATGTATTCTTGGAGGTATAATGGCTGGTTATGGCTTAGCAGTGTTCTCGATACTTGGAAGGCTATGTCGGGATCCATTAGTAGGGTTGATCCAAGGCCTAGGCTTCCCGTTAATGGCTTATACACTATCCTTCCACGCGTTTCAACTAGCCTCATCGCTGTGAAGGGGTTTTCCGATAGAAACGTATCGGGTACAGGTAATCCTTTTCTTGCTAGTGTTAGTAGTGTTGTCCATTTGTCTCTTGCTAGAAGTATTGAATTTGAATTATTAATAACGGGCACGAGGGCTTCTAGTGCACGTATAACACCTATCCTCCGTAGGAAGGATTCATGAGTGAACAGTAAACCCAGCCCCCTAACAATAACACCATCAACCCCTAACTCCTCACGGTGTATCCAAGCCTTAACCCTACCACTAGTTATCCCCACATCCACATCCTGTATCCTAATATAAACCGGTTCATAGCCTAGTTTCCCTATACTCTTTAATAATTCACTAGCGCTCCAAGGCGGTTCTTTCCTGTGGTGAATTACTCCTATCCTATACAATTATGGATCAGTCCCCGAGGGAAATTCTACTTGAATATGTGAGGGATTAGACTTTGACTATTCTCGATGATAGTGCGAGTAGTAGGAGTATTGCTAGTGTTAATGTGAATACGTATGCGTTTGCTAGGAAGTCTTTTAGTCCGCCGAATACTAGCCCGGTGATCGCTCCCAGTATTATCGATACTGCGGTGAAAGCTGCTAAGCTGAATACTTCTTTAACGCTACGGTGTAGTTTAGAATAGTATACTAGGTATAGTAGGAGGATGAAGGCTATAGCCGTTCCATAAATTATACTGTACCGGTTTATATCGGCGGTCATTACAGCGTAGTCTAGGTATAGTAGGAATAGTATTAGTGCTAGAAACTTCGAACTATAAAGTAGTTTATCCATCAATCCCATATCTTAACACCTACCCATACACTACTAGGCGGTTGATAGTATAAAGATTATCCCATTGCGCGGCTGTATAGGTATCCGAGAATTGCAAGGTAGATCTGGGCTTCAAGCGGGTCCGTATTCATCTCTAAAACGTGTAGTCTTGCACCAGTCATACCAAGCCTAAACCTCTTCTCCCTCAACAAGTACTCGTCTACCCCAGTAGCTAATAGTAACACATGCCCCGGGCCCGTAACGTATTCTAGGGGCTCATACCAAGCGTTAACGCCTCTCCCGCGTAGTGCTTCAACGATATAGTTTGCCGATGCTTCTATTATCCTTGGCGCGGTTACACGTATCTCCCCTACACTCTTGATCTCGTTGAGGATCCTCGAGTACTTCGCGTATAGTTCGTCGACGACAACGGCAAAGCCCTCGCTTGCATGGAGGTAGAGCCTTTCCCCCCTCCTACCCATCCTATCCCGGTAATGCTTAGCTGCAGCCTTGTATGCAGCTATACCCATTACCAGTGAAGCTTCTAGTTCATCGCTTGCATCAACATATACCGGGTTATACTTTGCAAGGTTATCCCTTACAACATCGTTTCCCGGCTCACTACTTAATACTAGGATCTTATAACCGGTTAGATCAGCCGCTTGTAGGAACTGTATCGTTGATGCCGATGCTGGGTTTGTTGTGAAGAATACTGTTTCACCGGGCTCGTTATAGACTAGGGTGTAGTATGCTAGTGTACCAGCGTCTCCGATTAATACCTTACTCCAGTCGTCTAGAGTACTAGTCATCCAGTAGATTACTTGTGCTGGTAAATAACCCAGCCTATGATAAGCTACGACCAGCCTCCTAGCCCTCTCTAATACGCCTTCAATAAAGGGCTGTATCTCCCCCGCTCTCTCCTCGACCCTGCTTATCAAGTTTTTCAGATCAACGCTGTCTCCAGTGCTTTGCAGCAACTACACATCCCTTCATCCGGTTCATCCGGTATCTTCTCAATAATCCTTGGTAATAATTGTTTAGCCTTCATAGTATTCTCCCTCATAGTCTCTAATACCTCCTCGGCAGTAACCGGTTTCTCAGCCCAAACATCATAGTCGGTAATCATAGCTACCGTTGCATAGCAGATCTCTGCTTCACATGCTAGGCTTACCTCGGGTACGAGCGTCATACCGATAATATCTGCATGAAACACTTCCTTCCAGACCCGGGATTCAGCCCTAGTACTAAACCTAGGCCCCTCAATGCAGATATATGTTCCACGATCATGGATCCTGAGGCCATTAACTCCTTTTGCAGCTTCAAGTATTATCCTCCTAAGATGCTCGCAGAATGGATCGGCCATTGATACATGTGCTACAACACCGCCCTCAAAGAATGTATGTGGTCTAATACCCTTAGTCATATCGATAAACTGATCCGGCACGACGAAGTCTCCCGGTTTATAATCCATTCTGAGACTACCGACAGCTGAGAACGCAACTATCCATTTAACACCGAGGCTCTTCAACGCCCATATATTAGCCCGGTAATTAACGCGGTGAGGAGGGATCCTATGGCCTCTACCATGCCTTGGTAGGAAGGCTATCCTCTTACCCTTCAACTCCCCAATAACGATCTTATCGCTCGGCTCACCATATGGAGTATAAACCTTAACCTCCTCGAGGACGCTGAGCCCAGGGATCTCGTATAATCCACTACCACCAATAACGCCGATCCCAACGCTCCATCTAGGCTTAGGCGGATACACCGATTAATCCCTCCAAGACTTTTAACGGAGGAATATAAATTGTTCTAGGATCAATGAATACTATAGGGGGTTAAGATTAAAGTACTTATTTCCGCGGAGACGAGGATTGATCGTATTAATCATATCTCTAGCATACATTTACACTATTAAGAGGAGGGTTTTAGTTGAAGGCCCTAGGAAAAGATACATTGTTATATCCTATTCACTTATTCTACTCGCATTTATAGAAGCGATAGCTTACGCCTTAATATATGGTAACATAATAGATATATTCTTAATAATACTGAGTTTCATCCTAGCTTTAATTTATCCAAGCCTGATCATATTTCATCTGAGAAGAGTGAAGAAAAACCTGCCCTTTATTTTGAGAGCTGACTATAAGCATTACAAAGATAGTATTATGAAGACCGGCTTGATCCTATACTATTTTGATCGGGACGAAAAAACAGCGATCAAGTTTATCCGGCTATTCAGCCCGATCGATTCCATAATTTTGATTTATCTTGTAACGTATCTTGGCTTAACGATTACAGGTAACTCATACTTTACCAGGATGATTAGCTTGATCCTCACAGTTGTATGTATGGCGCTAATCGTTATAGTACCGATCTATACCGGTAAAATACAGGGTGAATTAATCGATCAATACTTTAGATTAAGGGTAAAGAAATTATCCATGGATTTACCTAGTGATCCTCAGACTTCTTAGTTCTTCATAGTATCTCCTACCGGGCCCTTCGAGGAAGTATTTCCTCGCCGGCTCAAGCATTTCTACTAGGTATTCCGCAACCATGTTCTTAAGGTCTAGTGGGTGGATCTTTCCCTCCACGTAGTCTTTCTCCAGCATGCTCCATGACTGGTAGGTTTTCTCCTCTCCCGTCTTCTTGTTAACAAGTATTATTTCCCTACCGAGTCTTTCAAGCCATGGTGCTACAACGTATTTTCAGCTCTCGAATAATGGGCTGTAACCTGTTATTCTTGCTGGCCAGTACGCTTTC
>JALWZC010000083.1:0-5962 GCA_027002875.1 Desulfurococcales archaeon | reverse complement strand
ATCTTCCTCCTAATAATCTCGGGCTCGTCGTGTATGAATATCGCTGTCTCCGGCTTAGACTTAGACATTTTAACATCTATGATTCCTTCTTCGAGTTCTTCCCTCCTACCCTTCTCCCTTGCCTCAACGATCTTCTTCCACTGATCCTCCGTGATCTTGAGGCCCATTAGTAGATGGTGGTGCATTGCTACCGGTTTATACCCGAACTCGTCTCCGACATCTATTGCTATTACGTGTGCTTTCCTCTGATCCATTCCTCCATGTGCTAGGTTAATATTCATAGCAAAGATATCTGCTACCTGCATCGGCACATATATTAGCTGGGCGAAGCTGATTGATTCACCCATCCTACGACCCATGATCGTTATACTCCTCCTAATCCTAGCTAGTGTAGTCTTCATGGAAACCCTCAGTACTCTTTCGAAATAGCTAAGGCCGAGTTTCTCGTATAGTTCCGAGCCCATAACGTACTCTACACGATCAGGGTCGCCGCCTACGGCTTCGAGGCTAATCCTAAGAGCTTCCTTGAAATATCCTCCTGCAACCCTCTTAATAGTCTCGAGGTCTCCGCCGAGCTTCTTATTGATCCATGAGTGATAATCTGCTAGGAATACGGTTGTCTTAATACCGGCCCTCTGCAGATCGGCTATCTTCTGCATAGTAACAATACCAGTCCCCAAGTGTACGAAGCCACTTATCTCGAAGCCTATATAGTGTTTAAGCTTTACACCACTCTCCAGGTATTCCTTAAGCCTCTCCCTAGTCAATAATTCCTCGGTAGGCGGCTTCTCGACAAGCCTAATGATCTCTTCGACATCGACCAATCAATAAACACCCCACATACTAGGGACTACCCTAAGGTGTAATGATTAAAGCATAGTGGTACAATGTAAATTATACTTTATTAGGTTAAGCCCAGTCTTAGACGTTGATCCCCGCTTTTCCATTCCCGGTTACTCGTTGTAGATTATAATGTTTATAAGGGCTCGGCCCTTCTTTATGCCGAGCTTCTCCTTGATCTCCCTAATTAGTTCATCATCCATGTAATCCCTTATCATTTCCGACCCTGTATTTATAATGTTTATGTGTTCCCTTGTATTTGTCTCGATCCTTGTCTCGCCCTTGTAGCTGAAGAGCCTTATTAAGCCGATCTCTTCTAGTTTTTTGAGGGTTGTGTATAGAGTTGAGAAGCTTACTGTCGGCATCTTCTCCTTCACTAAACTGTATATCCTGTTTAGTGATGGATGCTCTTCTCGGTGCTCGTATATAGTTTCTATAATCGCTATCCTCTGCGGCGTTATCTTTAAACCGGACTTCTTCAGCTCCTCTAATGCCTTCAAAACCCAGCGATCTCTATTCATGTATTACTCCTCTCATCATTCCTCACCTATAGTATGTTTATGGTGGTTGATAATTGTTGTCGAAAAAGTTATTAGTTAGAAGTAGATATTATTTCTAATTAGAAATAACTTCGGGTATGAGTCATGGCGCGTAAAAACGTTGAATTAATAAGTAAAGCAGGAATAGACGTTGATAAGCTAGTGGACATGCTGGTAAAAGCCGCGGCAGCGGAGTTCACAACCTACTATTATTACACGATACTTAGAAACCATGCTGCCGGCCTAGAGGGCGAAGCTATTAAGGAGATCATCGAGGATGCTAGGCTTGAGGATAGGAACCATTTCGAAGCACTAGTCCCGAGAATATACGAGCTTGGTGGTACGCTACCTAATGATATAGTAGAGTTTGCTAAGAAAGCTGCATGTATGGATGCTAAGCTACCGGAAAACCCTACTATCGAGAATATATTGAAGGTGCTACTGGATGCTGAGAGGTGTGCTGTAAAAGTATACAGCGAGATCTGCAGTTACACCCATGGGAAAGATCCCAGAACCTATGACCTATCCCTAGCAATACTCCACGAGGAAATAGAGCATGAAGCATGGTTCGAGGAGTTATTAACTGGTAAACCATCCGGCCACTTCCGCCGCAGGAAGCCAGGTGAAAGCCCCTACGTATCGAAGTTCCTACACGTAGAGTAAACCTTGTAGGGGAACCCGCTTAGCTTAAAATAGTATTTTTCATTAATCCCCTAAATCCTAAACATTTATATTGTTTAGTGTAAGGGCTGGGTTTTGGGGTTTGTTTTGTTTAGGCATCACTGGTTTGTTTGGATTATTAATGCTTCCTTCTGGATAATCCTACTACTACTAGTCTACTCCGTATTAATCGGTAACTTAACCCTAGCAGTCATCACCGGCTACATCGGCTTAGTAGCTTTAACTACTGCATCATATGTTTGGAGGGATAAACTAGCAATAGCACACAGGTTATTCTCAAACATAACCATATCCTATAGTCTCTTCGGAGTAGTCGGAGTAAGCATGGGGTTTGTAGACGCATTAGTCTCGAGTTGGAGGGTTAAAGCCTTTATCTGGCTAATATTCATAACAATCCTACTAGTATACATCGACATCGCCAGGATCCCCCTATACCTAGTACTAAGCGGAATAATAGGAATGTACGGCGGGTTCTGGAGCATTACATGGGCAATAATATGGAAACTAACAGGACACAGCATAGACTATAACATATGGGTACTCCCCAATACATGGCTCCCGGAAACAATATACTGGCCAATAGTATTCACATCAATAACAATATACTTCGCAACACTAATCTACAGCTACAAACAAATAACCCAAGAAAAAACAAAACAAGGAGAATAACTACTTCTTTATATCTTTATAAAACCATTATAACCCCCAGGTTCCCATAATATTTCAGTTCTTTCTAATTGCCACAATAAATTGAGTAGTATTACCGGGGTATTTATATTGTATTACCAAGTTTAATTAGTTGTGCAAGAAACAAGGGAGAGGGGGATGATGATTGATTGACCGGGTTATCTACTGGTTTACCATCCCCCTCTGCGGGGGGGTGGACCGGTGGAGATGAACTTTTCCGAAGCCCGCTGACCCCCTCTCTCCACTTTTATTGTTTATTTCTGGTTTCATATAAATCTTTTCGATTGTTCAATTGTTGAATTGTCGAGGGGTACAGGTATCCTTTCAGTTCTTTCTGGTTGCTACATGTTCGGAGTAATAGCGAAGTTGTTTGGATATGCGGCTGCAGCCATGCTTTCAGTTCTTTCTGGTTGCTACTAGTCGACACTAGTAATATTCATTGATCCACGGAGACTATACGTCGAAGCTTTCAGTTCTTTCTGGTTGCTACTTTATTAGGAGAAATACTAAGGATGGGGTGAGTAAGTATCTCTAAGAACTTTCAGTTCTTTCTGGTTGCTACCGAGGTTATTATTTTTCCTGGTTGTTTAAATATTTTATGTTCTAGATGGGATGCTTATCCCAACCATGCAGTGTTTCATCGAGGAACCCCGGGTTCGGTTGGTATAGATCAACAATACAGTGTTTAGATGTTATGAATTGTGTTCGTTGTGTTTGGTGTGTTTTTGGTGTGTGTTTTTATTTGTTGTTTTTCTTGTTATTGTATTTGTGGGGTTGGTGTGTTGGTTAGTGTTAGGGATGTTTTGAAGAGTAAGGGTCGTCGTAGGCTTGTTATGGTTACTGCTTATGATTATGTTTTTGCTAGGCTTGTTGATCTGGCTGGTGTTGACTTGATTCTTGTTGGTGATAGTGTTGGTATGGTTGTACACGGGTTGGATTCTACTATTCCTGTCTCGATGGATATGATGCTGCTTCATGTTTCTAGTGTTGCTCGTGCTCGTCCTAGGGCTCTTATTGTTGGTGATATGCCTTTCCTTAGCTATGAGACTAGTATTCGGGATGCCGTGTTTAATGCTGGATTAATGCTTAAGCATGGTGCTGAAGCTGTTAAGATTGAGGGTGGGGAGGAGTATAGTGATGTTGTGGAAGCCCTTGTCAGGGCTGGTATACCAGTTATGGGTCATATAGGCCTTACTCCACAGCGTAAAAACCTCTTAGGTGGTTATAGGAGGATGGGGCGGAAGCCTGGGGAGGCTGATGAACTGGTTAGGGATGCTTTAGCACTGGAGGATGCTGGGGCTTTCTCCATCGTGATCGAGTATACAGCTGCTGACGTCGCTAAGAAGATTACTGAAAAAGTAGGTATTCCAACGATATGTATTGGTAGCGGCCCCTACTGTGATGGACAAGTACTAGTCCTACACGATCTCCTGGGCCTGTACGAGGAAATACCCCCATTCGCCAAGAAATACGCTGATCTTAGGAGTATTGTTATTGAAGCCGTTAAGAAGTATGCAGATGAAGTTAGGAAGGGCTTATTCCCCGGGGAGGAACATAGCTTTTACTCGGTAAAGAATAAGCAGGGTAATGAATAGGGTTGAAGCCTCAATACAGGATCCCATTACATGTTTCAGGCTTCTGGGCTCCAAGGATAACAAGTGATCCCCTCTACAGCGGCAGTATCGGGGCCGGGTTAAACCTTGACGTATACCTTGAAGCCTTTAATGAGGGCAGTGATTCCTGCCACATAGTCTATAATGGGATGCATGTTCTCGAGGAGCAAGCCCGTGAAACTTGTAGAGTTATTGGTAGGGTCGGAGTCAATGCTACTTCACCCTTTAAACTAGGCTGGGGATACGCGTTATCAGCCGCTCTACTAATAGCTCACTCCCTAGCCGCTCACAGTGTTTACAGGGGCTCCTATATACTGGAGAAAGCCTTGGAGCTCCCCCATATACTCGAGGTCAAATATAAGACCGGGCTCGGCGATGTCTTAGCGATCTATACGGGGGGATTCGAGATCAGGGCTGAGCATGGAGCGCCTGGTATTGGCCGGGCTTACAGGGTTATACCCTCTGAGAAGCCATGTATAGTTACAGCAGAGCTCCCCGGCGGGGAGGATACTCCAAGAATGCTCTCCCGAATACCCAGTAGTGAATACGGTGTTGTTGATGAATACACGCGTAGCCTATTTTCTAATCCATCACTGGAATTATTCTTTAATTATAGCCAATCCTTCACTAGGAGGATCTTCGATTACTCATTAATCGATGAAGCCTTAGGAGATTTGGAAAACTCTGTACACGGCTACTATCGTAAGAAGAACGTGCTCATAATATGGGCTAGGCGTGATCGTGCAGGAGAAGTTTCCGGGAAGCTTAGAAGGTACGGGTTAAAACCCTACACTACAAGTATTAATTACTCGGGGATAATAATTGAGGATCCCGCCCAGCCATCCACGTAGGGAGAGCCTCCTCGTAAGGGAGAAGCTCGTCGAGGGATTTAAGCGCGGGATAGTTGTTCCAGAAGGCTTAATAGCGCATGGACGCGGGGAATGCTTCGACTACTTATTAGGTGAGAAAACCCAGTCCTTTGCACTAGAAGCTATAAAGGCTGCTGCGGCGGCCCTCCTACTAGCAGATCACCCAGTAATATCGGTTAACGGCAACACTGCTGCACTAGTACCCGGCGATATCGTTAAGCTTTCAAGGGTTACCGGTGCATTGATCGAGGTAAACCTCTTCTACAGGACTAGGGAGAGGGAGGAAGCTATTGCTGAGTGGTTAAAGAAGCATGGAGCAAGTATGGTCTTAGGTGTCGGCGATGACGCGTCTGCAACTATACCGGAGCTCTTCAGTGAGCGTAGGCGTGTAAGCCCCCGCGGTATACTGGTTGCTGATACAGTACTAGTCCCATTGGAGGATGGTGATCGAACCGAGGCTTTGAGGAAGATGGGTAAAAGAGTTATAGCGATCGATTTAAATCCCTTGTCAAGGACGAGTAGGGCCGCTAGCATTACTATTGTAGATAATGTTGTTAGGGCTATGCCTCTACTAGTAATGGAGGCTGAGAAGCTGAAAGAGAAGCCGAGAGATGAGCTTGAAAAGATTCTCAATGAATACGATAACGACAAAATTTTGAGGAAGGCTGTAGAGTTTATCCGGGACAGACTAACAAGCCTCGCCAGTTCTAGGCTCGTCCTAGACTTTGCCGGC
>JALWZC010000082.1 GCA_027002875.1 Desulfurococcales archaeon | reverse complement strand
CGCGGTAAACCATGGATCCGTGCTAATGCATTGCTGCGAGAACCCCTGCTACGATAGCACTTTATCCGACCAGTATCAATATAGTTAAAATAATCCCTCAATACTCTAACAATTATATTTATCAATCTACAAGTTTCCATGTCTTCATAGTATCTTACCACTACTCATCATCTACTAACTAGCTTATCAATAATTTCCACGGCTTCTCTATCACTATCAGGAACCTCTAATAGTTGATCACTAGCAAAGCCTGGCTTCTTAAACTCCTTACCAAGTCTCCTATGCTTGAGTATTATTCCCCGACGAGTGGGGTGAATGGTTGTATACGCATATGCACGCACTATTGCGGCAATAGTGGCTTCCTGTAAAACAATGACTTGATCATTCAAGTAAATAGCGAGCCTAGTATGATAATGCCCACTAGGCACAGCGGCTACTATTCTCTCTACATCACTATTACGATAAACCCTCACCGGGCACTCCAACGTTCAAGCACCAGTCCTGCCTTAAAATGCTATATTAAGGTGATATAACCCTCCTTATATAATACATGGTGGGACAAGTATTGCATCGAAATATTCTTATGATAGTTTTCACACTAATACTTGCACTACTCATAGCACCATTCCCCTACCCTATAAATAGCAGGGTATACCGGGTTAGAAGCAGCATAGTGATCAGCGATGACGACGGGGGAAATAATATACCTTTCTATGTTTCATGGATAATACATATTCACCAGCCATTATACAATATAAACGGTTCAATAACACAACTCCTAGAATCACCCAACTGTCCAGAATGGCTTCCCAATGTTTGGAGGGGAAGGGTTAACGTATACAAAAACCTAATACCGAGTGTAGCATTAAACATGACGGGCGATGAAGCCTTACAAGTAGATATAACGGGTACCCTAATACAGCAGCTGAACGAATTAGAGGAGAAGGAGTGGGATAGCTGCCTCTACTGTGGATGGAAGGATAAATGGATCAAGGCTGTTAATTCAAAAACAAGCCTAGGACTACCAAGACTACGAATACTAGGAGCCGGCTACTACCATCCAATATTCCCACTACTAGCAAGGACAAGCTTCGGACAAGATATTGATGAAGAAATCAAGAAGCATAGGGAGATAATAGTGAATAATTTCGGAGTAAACCCGGGCCCAGGCTTCTTCCCCATAGAAGAATCATACTCGCCCGAAATAATCCCCTACATAGTAAAACACGGATATAAATGGATAGTTGTAGATAGTGAGCAAGTATTGAGGGCGACGGAAGGCTATAATTCAGGCTTTCAGCCGCAGCCAAACCCTATAGATATTAGAAACCCTAACCCTGGAGATTGGGACTGGGCTGTATCACCGCAACTAGTATTCAGGCCTCATGTGGTAGAATACAATGGATCTAGGATAGTCGTCTTCGTGAGATATAGGCATATGTCCCAGGCGGAGATGAGCGGTACAAGTATAGACTACCTTATAAGCCAGATAAAACACTTCCAACAATACAATACTGATCCAAAAAGGCCCTTCATAATGGTGATAGTACATGATGGAGAGAACGGCTGGCCGATGCATAATAACGGCATAGACTACTATGTAAACTACCTCGTAGGATTTCTGAAAAGGATACACAGCGATCCATCCCTCTCCTATATAAAAGTTATAGGTTTAGACGAGTACTTAGCGGAGGTATATAACCCACTAAATGATACAGAATACGAGTTCTCAAGGATCTGGATCGAGCCCGGATCATGGGAGACTATGGGGACTTGGGGAGACCCATTATTCGCAATGTGGAACTACCCGGACACTAATGAGCCTGATCAGGAGAGATGGGGGCTATACGTTGAAGCAGTAAACTACTATGCAACAGTTAAACTATCCGGATACAATGGTGGAGAACTAAGCGAAGCACTAGATTGGATCATGAAGGGTGAAGGGAGCGACTACTACTACTGGGATGGAAACAAGTGGTGGGATACTAAATCTATATATGCATTCAACAAAGCCAAGGCAATACTCTCAAATATAATCAACGAATACAGTATAAGCGATAATACACCCCCAACTGTAAGGTATGCATGGAGGGACCCATATAATCCATCGAATAATGTAGTGCTCTACCTCCAAGCATACGATATAAGCGGTATATCAAGCATTGACATCCAAGTATACCATAACGGCGCTTTCAACACTACTATTAAAGCCCAACCACTAGGTACCAACAACTTCTACACCGCGGTAATCCCACTAGTACAGGGCAACTACTCCTTTAAAGTCGAGGTTGTCGATACAATAGGCAATAATGCCGAGTACAAGATCATACCGCCACTAGCTACAATAACGGGGACAACGCCTACGCCAACACCACCCCCAGCTAATCAGCCATTCAAGATGGATGGAAAACTAGACTGTAACTGTACACTCTACATCAATGAGAATAATACATATATTCAGCACTTATGGGGGAAACTCACTAGTAAAGGAATCCTTTATATAGCGACGGACAAGCCTAGCGAGGATGTAGATGTATTTATAATAGTAGCATTAAAGCTCTCGAATACAACGATCCAGCCGCCGTGGAAAAAGAATGGTAGTATAATGAACTATACTTTCTACCTCGGATACGAGGGATCAAATGGTTGGACAGGCTGGTTTAAAGCTGGCGATAAACTGGTTGATAATGGGGTTGGCTCAGCTAGTGGAGAAGTGATCGAGGGATATATAAACTTAACGCAACTACTAGGCAATACATCCCACGTAGTCTATGTTACCGTTGTAGTTTATCAGACAAGCGATCATGGTAGTTTACTAGAAGTATTAATTAATGATAACCATGACCAAATAGTTGAGCCAAGCGAATTCATCGATCCCTAGCCTAGACAACAACTACATCACTCCTATTCAACAAGCTTGCAAGAACCGAGTACTCGGAACCATCAACTATGAATATCTTATTACAACCTAAGCGCTTCAAATACGTCACTAACAGTTTAAACTTTGAAACAATCGAGAGGTTTTCTAGGCTTAGCTTGTCGATACTGGATATCAAGTCTCTGATCCATAGAATATTGTAGCCTTGAAGACCCGTATTCCTAATAATACAGTTCCTAAGCCAAACAGTTTCTTCATCGTATTTATTAATAGTAAGAATAACGTACTTTACAGCTTCTTCAAGATCAGTTTCTATGGATAATACACATTGATAGAGATAATTAAAATCATCCGGGTGCTTTTCCCAGAAACTAGCTATTCTAGGCAGTATCTCTTCCCTGCTTGATAATAACTCTTGGTATTTTTCATATTCCTTCATACTACCCATATTACGCTTAAACTTCTCCTGAATCATCTTGATCTTATTTTGGAGATCCTTCAATTTAGCTAGGAGTAACACTATTCTTAAAAATACGGGTAGTCCGATCCTATGAGCCGTCATGCGGAGATCATTGCATCTCCTTAATAGGTATAGTGTGAGAAGAATACTCTCCGAGAAATCATCTACTACAACATAGGTTTTGAACGAATTGTATGCTTTGGAAACGTTATCTAATTTCTCAAGCAGTAGCGAACTACTCATAGTCTCTTCAGGCTTAATTAAACGTGTTATCGTGCAGTTCAACTTGTTTTAATCCTCTAACAACCATTCAGGGGGTTCTTTAAGTACTTCAACACTAGTCTCGTTAAGTTGTTTATTAAATAACTGACGATTCCAGCAGAGCTGACTACCACGGCATGTTACCTTTAATGCGCCAGCGGCTAACGCGTAAGCTAGTGCACGGCCTGGATCCTTGTAGTCTAGGTATGCTGAGTTGAAGAATGCATCGAAAGCATCGCCGGCACCAGTTGAATCTATTGGTGGATTTAACGGCCTGGATATCCCGCTATAATATTTTCCTCCATGCGTTACGACGAATGCTCCTCCAGGGCCCTTCTTAACAATTATCATTAAGGGGCCTTTCTCTAATAGTGAGCTTACATCATACTTTGCGAGGGATTTAGCCTCCCTTCTGTTGAGGAATATTATTGATACATACCTTAACACATCGAGTATTTTACTGGGCTCGGTTAGCGCGTAAGCACCGGGGTCATAGCTTACTAGTACCCCTAGATCTACCGCTCTCTCCGCTATCTCACCGGCGATCTCGGGCCTAACGCTCGCGATATGTATTATAGAAGCCTCTCCCAGCAACTTACGGGGTACATCGTTGGGTGATAAGAGTTCATTGGCTCCACGATACTTAACCATTAGCTTCTCCCCGCCCGGTATAACGTATACTGATACGATGCCCGGAGGACTCTCAACTCTTTTAACAAAGGTTGTATCAACACCCTTCTCCTCTAGCTGTTGAAGTATCTTATCTACAAGGGGGTCTAGAGATGATGAAGCAACTAGGTAAGCCTTATGACCATAGATTGAAACTGCTACCGCATAGTTAGACGCCGCACCGCCAGGCCCAATATTTAAATCATCTGCTATTACTGCTTCATCTGGTCCGGGTAGTTTTGAAACATACATCGTTATATCAATGTTCAAGTTCCCAACAGCGATATGAATCTTCTTATCTCTCACTATTAGCTACCCCTAGCCCCGCTTCTTCCACCATTCAGCAATAATCCCCGGTGTAACCGCCTTCTTCCCAGCCTTCTCCATCAACTCATCCCACTCACTCAGTATCTTAACAGCTTCATTAGCAACACGGACAGCATCCTCGACTCCAGCATCAACTATAAATTCTTCAGTTTCACGATTAGCTATCGCTGCACAAACACTTCCAGCCCTTAAACCATAAATGTTCGCAAGGGTGAAGATCGTTGCAGCTTCCATTTCGAAGTTTAACACGTTTACGGATTTAAGAAAGCTTACCAAGCCCTTCTGGAAGGGTGGTAGATAGCCGCGGAAACCAGGCCTCTCCTGACCAACATAGAAGCTGTCGCTACTAGCAGTTAATCCCAAATGATACTTTACTCCGAGCTCTTCAGCAGCAGCTACTAGAGCAAGCGTAACAGTTAGATCAGCTACCGCCGGGTACTCCGGTATAACGTATTGCTTACTAGTACCCTCCAACCGGACGGCTCCAGTCGATATTATTAAGTCTCCAACCCCTATACCCCTCCTCAAAGCCCCCGTAGTACCCACGCGTATGAACGTGTCCGAGCCTACTCGAGCGAGCTCCTCAACAGCTATAGCTGTTGACGGAGCACCAATGCCCGTACTAGTAGCTGATATAAAGACCCCCTTATACTTCCCACTATAAGTCAAATACTCCCGGTGCTCTGCAACTTTCCACTTCTCATCCCAATACTTAGCAATCCTAAGAACCCTGCCCGGATCACCCGGTAATAACACGTAGCGGCTAACATCGCCGGGCTTAACCATTAAATGATACTGCATACCTTTTTCATCAACCGGGACACTAGCACTCTTAAGTTTCTTACCACTAGACACTAAAGACACCCATCCCTTAAGAGTTGTATTGTTTGACAATATAATGATATATTGCATCGGAGATATTAAACCATAGAACAGAAGGAGTAAACGCTCCTATAACCAGTTAATCCTTGCTTCGAGGCGAGCAGTATCTAGGACTGCATAACTAGTCTTACCAGTAAGGTATCCACAGATCTCCCCGGGATTCAGCAGTATTCGATCACCAACACGTTTATACAGTGCCCTATGGGTATGCCCATATAATACACCATCAATACCCTTGAAACCCATAAGTGTCTCGGCAAGCTTTTCCGTATGCTCTAAGCCGTTAAACCCATGCATTAACAAGAACCTCCTCCCGCCCAGTTCCACGATTGCAGGGCCATTAAGCAGTTTCCAACCATACTCTACGAATAACTTGGAGAGAAGCAGGATATCTCCATCATTATTTCCTAGAACACCCGTAACCGGAATATCACCCAATTTCTCCTTCATCCTCCTAACAGTAAATGGTGATATGATATCCCCTAGATGGATAACGGCCCCGACCTCCTCTTTCTTCAACTCCTCGAGGACGGCATCCAGTTTATAAATGTTATCATGGCTATCACTAATAACTCCTACAAGCATGATCCCACCAATACATTATTATTCCCCTTATAGGGGGATTAAAGGTTGTTTAAGGGGGGAAGATGTAAAAATATTACTCAACCTTTATCTCGTATCCTTCAGGTTCCTTCTTCTTTAACTTTTTTAGCTTAACCTCCAGTACGCCGTTCCTATAACTTGCTTTTGCACTCGATGGATCGACTTCTGATGGTAGCTGTATCTCCTTATAGTATTTCCTATTCTTATCGCTTGCCCTTATTATAAGCTTCTTCTTATCATCGGATACTTTTATCTTAATATTCTCCTTCTCAACTCCCGGTATTTCAGCGATCACCGTTATCTCGTCGTCGTCCTCGAAGACATCTACCAGCGGCTCCCGCTCCTCACTGATCATTGGCTTACCGCCTACACTCCTAACATTGCCGAACCTTTCAATAATAGGTCTTCCATCGGGGCCGATGGTTATCCGGACACCATAAACATAGGGTCCCATAACCCTGGCTCCTTCACCCTTCTCCTCAGCTGGGAATAGCGGTGTAAAGGATAGCTCTCTCGTTAACCTATCGAATTCTTCCTCCATCTCCCTAAATATCTCGTCGAAGACGTCCCAGATACTCCACCTTCTCCTACGCCAGTAATCCCTATCTCGATCCCTACGAGTCATTAAATACCACCTCTTTCCGGTTTTTTCTCTCCCCATTGATTATATGTTTGGATAGCCCTATTAACACTAACCATATATTAATCATCAACGGTGTCACCGGGTTGAAGCCTGAAATAATAGCCTTCACAACGATCAGTTTGGACGGCGGGATTTCGAGGGCCGGGGAGAAGACTAGGCTTAGCAGTAGTAGGGATGTAGAGAGGCAACACATGCTTAGGAGTATGGTTGACGCAGTAATGGTCGGTGCAAATACCGTGTTAATTGACGATCCACTATTAACTGTGAGGTTACCGGGGTATAGTGGGAGGCAGCCTTGGAGGATAGTCGTTGATTCAAGGCTTAGAACGAGCCCAGAGGCTAGAGTATACGATACAAGTATAGCTCCAACAATACTTGTAACAAGTATCGAGAATAAGGGTAAAGTAATGGATTACGAGGCTAGGGGGGTTAGAGTAGTATTCGTTGATAAACGAGGAGAGTGGCTTGACCTAGACGAAGCAGCTAGGAAGATCATGGATGAATACGGTATCAGGAAAATACTTGTTGAGGGAGGCGGGGTCCTCATAGGAACACTACTCCTGCAGGGCTTGATCGACAAGTTGATCGTAACAGTTTCACCCATACTCTTAGGGAAGAATAAAACACCCTATATTGGAGTAAACCTAGACGAGCCCTTAAAGCTACTACTCGAGAAAGCTGAGGTTGATAGGGTAACCGGGGAAATAACCCTACACTACCGCCCAGTATACGCGGTGTGAAATCCCTACGGTAACCCTAATTAAGAATATATTATCATAAAGAACCAAGGGGAGGATAAAGCATAATTTTCTAGTGGTGAGTTGGAGATTGAAGGTTTACACGGAAACAATCACGTTCTCAACGAGTAAGAGGTTCGAACTAGTGGACATTACTTATAGGGTTGAAGAAATAGTTGAGAAGAGCGGTGTTAGAAACGGGATAGCACTAGTATTCGCACCGCATGCAACAGCAGCTATAATAGCAAACGAGCATGAATCAGGGCTGATAGAAGATATATTAACGAAGATAAAAGAATTAACAGAGCCGGGAAGTTCTAAGTGGAAACACAATATGATCGATGACAACGCCCATGCACACATAGGATCAGCATTAATAGGTGCAGACAGGACGTTCCCGGTAATAAACGGCCACTTAGTAAGAGGTACCTGGCAGAATATTTTCCTCGTGGAAATGGATGGGCCTCGTAGTAGGCGTAGAGTCGTAGTAGTTGTGTTGGGTGAGTGAAGCATTGAGGAAATACTATATTGCTGATGAGGAAGAAATAACGCGTGGAGAAGTAACCGACATCTACTTCGTTAGAACCAGGAAGATCCTTGAAGCTAAGGGGATCGATAAAAGGGTTAGGATGGAGTTCCACGTAATGAACCTCCCCAGGGGGTATGAGTGGGCAGTCTTTGCGGGGCTAGAGGAAGTAGTGAACCTGTTAAAGGATAAGCCCTTAACACTATACTCGCTACCAGAAGGCACACTGTTCAAGCCCGGAGAACCATTAATGATACTTGAGGGGAATTATAGGGATCTAGCAGTATATGAGACACCCATCCTAGGAATACTGAGACACTACACGAGCATAGCTACGAAAGCTGCAAGGATCAAGAAGCTTGCAGGGGATAAAACAGTACTCTTCTTCGGGCTCAGAGCCCTACACCCAGCGATAGCGCCAATGGCTGATAGAGCAGCATATATTGGAGGAATAGACGCTGTATCGGGAGTGATAAGCGAGAAATACCTAGGTCTGAAACCAGTTGGAACAATGCCCCATGCACTAATAATAGTATTTGGAGATCAGGTAAAAGCGTGGAAAGCTTTCGATGAAGTGGTAGAGCCAAGTGTTCCAAGAATAATGCTCGTAGACACGTTCTACGATGAAAGAATTGAAGCATTAATGGCTGCTGAAGCACTAGGCGAGAAACTATACGGTGTAAGACTAGACACTCCGAGCAGTAGGAGGGGTAATATGAAAGCTATAGTAGAAGAAGTAAGATGGACACTAGACATACACGGGTATAAAAACGTAAAAATAATCGTTAGCGGGGGGATCGGCGAGAAAGAAATAGTAGAACTCCGAGACATCGTAGACGCTTTCGGAGTAGGAACAACAATATCCTTCCCAAAAAGCATCGATATAAGTGCGGACATAGTAGAAGTACTCGAAGAAAACGCGTGGAAACCCATAGCTAAGAGAGGTAAACTACCGGGTGCAAAACAATTATTAAGGAAGAGGCCGGGCTTGAACGATAAAATCTGCTTACTAAACACCTGCGTTCCAGAAAAAGGATATAATCCGCTTATAGTAAAGATACTCGATAATGGTAAACCCACAACTAGCCTACCGAGTCTAGAAGAAATACATAACTACGTGCTTGAACAATTAAACGAATTACCGGAGCCGGAGCCTATATAGGTAATACTTACACGTATATCCCTGAAATTATAACTACTTTATTGGTAGACAGGTCTCGTTTATTGTAATATATACTGAAACCTCTCGTTTGAATGAATTACGCTTTCAACTATATATTTTCCAGTATTTCTCAATAATTATAACGCTGTTTTAGGAAAATATATATCTAGATCCCACTATACATATAATACAGTGTAAATATATGTATAGGGTGAGTACGATGCGGAAGCTCACCCCACTTATACTACTACTCGTAATCACCCTATCCCTAATAACACCCATACCACCAGCAATAGCAGGAAATATAGGAGGAAACCTTACGCCGAAACAAGTAACGAACGACCTAAACCTCACTAAGGCGGGAGGCTGGTATAGAGAGTTCCCATTCAATCCACAATTTATCGATGAATGGGGGTTCGACGCTATCTATAGGTATCCAGTATCACAGTTTATGGGTGGATACTTTACATGGGACTCAGCAATAACAGACCCCTACGGTATCGGAGATAACACTTGGTACGCCTCCGATGGCTTCCTAACAATATATAGCTACGGCTTCGACGCTTATACTAGTCTAGTAGAAGTATTCTTCGACAATTATAGTATCGCTCCAGCACCCTACGACTTCACATTCGACGTTGTAACGGATATTGTAACAGCACCATACAATGAAACATATGATGCAGCATACTGGGTAGCAATGGGATATGATTATGGAGCAGAACTAGTAACTGGTGGAATACCAGTATTCTACAGCGGAGTCTACGCTGCATTAACTGATGGAGACTTCCTAGTAGGAGACGTTGGCCCTGGATACTTCGACTTCGACCTACCAACAGCTAGGGCGCTCTTCGGCGGAGACAATAATGTAACCGGTATAGCGCTTACAACCCTAACAGTTGCCGACGGATTAGCATATACTGGTGGATTCTACGTATACAATGACACCGCTAACAACGCCACCGATATGCCTCCGATAATCGTAGTATTTAATGCTACAGACCTATCACTGGTATCCGCAAACATTTATCCGTCAGCTATGTGGATCAATTCGACATTCCTACCATCAAGAATGATCTACTACAATGGCTCAATATACATGATCGGGTACCGCGAAGAATACTATGCCGGATACGGTAAACTACTAGATTACATACTAATATACCAGATAAATGCTACACCATCAAACCTCACCATCGAGCACCTTTACGCGATACCAGCCTTTACAGGAGGATACATTGGTAGCCTGCCTAAATTCATCCCATTCCTCAACGAGTACCCGATAAGCTTCTTCCAAAAGCTGGACGCAGTACTAGACAATGAGACCGGTATCCTATACATCGCTGCAACAGGCTTCGACCAGAACGGCGACGTATCAGCCTATATTGTAGCCTTCAACATAACTAGTGGAAGCATCGTGTGGAGGAACCTGATAGGAGCGGATAACTCAGTAGACTTCGCCGGCGGAATAGATCTTGTAACCGATTACAAGGGCGGTAAGTACATCGTAGTAAACGGTGCATTAAACTACACGGTAAGCGAGAACCTAACCGGGTACAATGTATTCTACGCATTACTAGATGCTGATACCGGCAACCTAGAATATCTATACGTAGTGGGAGGTAAGGGAGCAGACCTAGGATTTGATCTTGGACAAATAGTCTACTACAGTCCTGAAGGACCAGTAATAAGACCATACTACACAGCACTAACAACGAACAGCACAGACTTCTGGATAAGAGATGTAACAAGCCTATATAACAGCGGAGTACTAAACACAACGGGTATCGGTACAGTAAAGTTCAAGGCGGCACCGATAACTCCATCAACAACTATGAAGTTATCGGCAAGGGTTAAACCGGCAGGGCACAGCATGGTAGTCAAGAGGCTAGGAGATGAGGGGAAACAAGTATCAATAACAAGCCACCAGCCAGGATACATGGCTGGAGGACTACTACAACCAGCACTACCGCCAGCGACAACACTGATCGTTACCCATGAGCCGGAGAGAGCCATACTATGGAACGAGACAACAACTTATGTATTAATCAATATAACCGCTAGACTATTGGACAACTGGACCGGTAACCCGATTAGTGGAGAAGAAGTATGGCTATATGTATCTGGACCCAACATAACATATCATAGAAACGCTACAGCAGTAACCAATGATACAGGCTATGCAGTATTCCAATACAACGCTACACAGCCGGGAACATACACCTTCGAAGTAATGTTCCCCGGAACAGCCTTCCACTTCAGAGCCTTCGAGTTCTTCCAGATATTCCTATCATCATACCGTACAATAGTAGAACTATACACTAACGCGACAAGCATCTACACATTATTCGAGAAACCGGCAAAGCTATCGGGAATAGTCTACATTAAGAACGGTACAAGACTAGTACCATTCAACCACACCACGGTAATAATAGACGTATACCTAACACCACTACTATCATACCTATTCTTCGGAGACTATGATCACACGGGATGGCTATGGGATCAGGGCTTCTACATACCAGAAATGGTGTTGAGAACTAATGATACAGGCGGCTTCGAATTCGTATTAACGAACGCCACGATTATCGGTAGCGTAATGTACTCCTACCGCAGCGATATACTAGAGAACCAGCCATCATACCTGTTCAGAGCAGTTGTATTAGCAAACGAGACGGTAGTTACACCCGAGAACACGAGCAACACTGTACAAGTATACGTTGAGCCCACTCCGACCAGGATAGAGGTTATCAATGCACCAGCCAATGGTACAACAATAAGAGCTGGAAACGTATTCAACGTGACGGTTAGATGGGTATGGAGCCATGATGGATTCGTAACAGTACATCCAATAGCAGGCGAGCCCGTAGCGATGATCTATGATGCTAAGGATGCAGGCATACAGACGCTATCGGTAGAGGTTACCGATGCAAACGGATATGCAACCTTTACGGTATCACCCGACACTCTCGGCACACTATACTTAAACTTCACTAACTACTACACCTACTACACGTTAGCTGATGCATTAACTGTGCTAGAATACACGGTAGCACCAGCAGGGATCAATGTAACCGTAACACTTCCGCCGAGCAACATACTAACAATCGACGACTACAAGGTAATAGTACATGTAGTAGACAATGAGACCGGCGAGCCGAAGCCTGATGTAGCAGTATGGGTATTCATAAACGGTACAGCGACTCTATTAACAACAGACTTAACCGGTACAGCAGTATACACACACGACTTCCCAGCAGATTCCTGGATAAAGCCAGGACTACTAAACATAACCGTAGTAGTCAACGGAACAGTTTACGTCGGCGGTGCCCTAGTAAAGACCTACAATGTAACAATTGGTGAGAGAACGGAGGCAAGCATCAACGTAGCGAAGACCCCGACGTACATCTACGTAACAGCTCCAACACTAGTAAACGCTACACAAGACTACCAGATAACACCATATTTAGTGGCCTACAACTCAACCGGGTACGGATTCTCCTTCACCGGTGCAACGCTGGGAGTAACAACAGATTATGGAGTATCCACAACAGCAACCACTGGTAGCGCTGTAACAATACCGGGAACACCGGATGCTGGAAACTACACGTTAACACTTAGCTGGGCAGGAAACACGTATCTAGCACCAAACACTACATCGATAACAATACAAGCCAAGTGGTTGACTAGACTAACAATACTATCAATAACAGCAGAAGCAATCAACAACTCATACGCAAAGGTAACAATGCAAGCCAAGGTTGAAAGATACTACTTCAACGAGACAACGTGGAAGCCGATGCCCGGAGTAACAGTGAAGTTCTACTACGTCGGAAGCATCGGTGTATTCGCAACCAACACAACTGATGCAAACGGAGTAGCGACTGGTACCGGAGTAGTCCCACGCCACAACATACAAGCCTTCGGAGCATCAGCATTAAGCCCGGCAATACAGCCGTCAAGCTCTGAGAAACCAATAAGCGCACTACCAGGCGATGTAATACTAGCAGTCCTACCAGCACCAGAACCGCCGATACTACCAATCATACTATTAGCAGCAATACTACTATTCATCATCGTAAAGAAGAGGAAGTAAAGGGGAGGAAGAAAGTTAAGGTTATTAATACCCAAATCTTTTTTATAACCAATTACTCAAAAGGATACGGTGTAGTTTTATGATTAAAAAAATAGCCTTGTTAACTCCCCTATTATTAATCCTCCTATCAATAACACCAGTCCAAACGGCTGAATACGCTGTGGGAGGAGTAGGTATAGGCACGATTACAGGTATAAATATAAACACGATACTAGGCAGTCTAGAAGTATCAGCGATAAGTAATGGAGCAATAGCTTTCAGCTACGTTGAGAACGGGAACCCGGTAAACGCATTATATGATACAATAACAAAAACGCTCTACAAATACAATAACCTCCCAGACGAATACTTCGCAATGCTGAAAACGGGCCAAAACATACTCGAGATATTCAGCACGCCACCAGCACTATTATCGCCAACACCGAAAACATACCTAGCAATTATAAGTCAAAACCAGGAACTACTCGATGGAAAACTAGTTGAAGGAGCGAGATATACGAGAATACTAGCCGCTAAAATGGAGCAGGGAATACTCACAGTAGTAATAGAGGGAACAACAGGTTACGCAGTAATAACATCAAGCGATACAAGCATCGGAAAATACATTAATATATCAACAACAGGCTATGACTCAGCATTAATCGATCACGGCATGGTATACTTGGTAAGCGATGCTTCAACACTAATAGTAGATACAGCAACAAATACAGCAGAAGAATCCAATAACCCAGTATATCCAGTAATAGGTAGTGATGCATACATAGCCTATGAAAACGGAAACCTAGTACTAGTCAATAATGCCCAGTCATATAAGTTGGTACAACTCGAGAACACGCCGATATTCGCCGAAGGATACTACTGCGGCAATAATATTTACGCAGTAGTTATTCAAAACGGCGAAGATGTAGAATTAATCATAGCAAACACCGATAAGCAAACACTACTAGAATACAGTATTGAAACAGGATACACTGAGCTAACACAGGTAAAACTATACAGTCCCTACAAGATAGAACTCCTAGGAGACAACCTAGTAATAGTATATTCAACTAAGGACACGTATTCAAACAGGTTATTATACACGACGATAAACATTGATAAAATAATGGAAAAACCAGAGACGATCTATAAGGGAATAGCAAACTATCCATCCACAAGCGTTAAAAGCATAACAACAATTAAGCTAGTGCAAAACACCACTCTTGAAAAAACAACATCAACTACAACGATAAACACTGCAAACATCGATATACAAGTCATACAGCTGCAAGACTCAACAACTAAGAGAGACTTAGAAACAACAAGCATAACCTCGATAACGACCAGTATAAATGGGGTTAAGTTAACGATAGACGCTCCCGATAAAACAGTAAACTATGGAGACTACGAACTAGCAGGACTGACTTGGACAGTAAAAGCAACACTAAATAATATAGGAGTACAAGGGATTAATGCAACCCTAGTAGCGAAAGTATACGTTGACAACCAGTACTATAAGACGATAAGAAAATCAACGATCACAGACAATCAGGGAAGAGGAGTCATAAGGATTACGAGAGAAGACATCAACAAGACAGGAAACATATACATTGAATGGAACATGAACGTGTACGGGTATAAGATCAACGATACAATAACAATTAAATACCCATACCCAAGAACCCCAACGACAACACCAACAACCACAATACAAGGAGGAAACACTACTAAAACAACACCAGCACAAACAACTACAACACAAGGACAAACTACAACACCGCAGGGAGGAACAACGACACAATCGGGAGCTGGTGGAACACCAACTACAACGACGCCTAAGGGAGGACTGAGCCCCGGATTAATAGCTGCTATAGTAGTGATTGTCGCAGTAATTGTAGGAATAGGCCTAGTATTATTCAGAAAGAAATAAA
This sequence comes from Desulfurococcales archaeon, assembly GCA_027002875.1. Classification (GTDB taxonomy): domain Archaea; phylum Thermoproteota; class Thermoprotei_A; order Sulfolobales; family Desulfurococcaceae; genus WAON01. The sequence continues at coordinate 11 of JALWZC010000082.1, read as the reverse complement.
TGGTTTTTACC
>JALWZC010000081.1 GCA_027002875.1 Desulfurococcales archaeon | reverse complement strand
ACTATGGAGGAATTGGAGCTAGAAACGTCTATATTGTATTAAACGTCCCGTCTAGAATTGAATACAATATAGTCTTGGAAAAATTAGTTAATGAAGAAAAAACTATAAAGCGACCGAGTCAAGCTGTCTTATTGTGTTATATAGGTAGCTACGAAGACCTCATAGGCCGTATTGGCCATAGAAATATGTATGCATTCATAAAAACGCTTTACAGCCTATATAAACGTCTAATTGTTGATGAAAAATTAAAATTAATTGTAAAAGTTTTTGGTACAAAACAGAGAATAGAGTGGGCTCCATTTGTTGAACCATGTGGTTGGAAAAGTCATGGTGAACTCCTCCTTGAATTATTAAGGTGTAGTTTTGGGTTATTAATATGGCCTCCTAACCCGTATAATAGATACCTAGGTACAAATAAGGGTTATCTATACGTTGCTACGGGTAATATTCCGATAATTACTGGAGATATGTACTCATATATCGAATCAATTAAGAGCTTTCCCAAGATAATAGTAGATCCGTTAACTTATGATAAAAGCATAAAGAAGATTATTGAGGAATTAATATTCAAAACTGAGGTTGAAGTCGACAAAGAGAAAATAGTTAAGTATTCTATGGATCAGCTTGTATGGGAGAAATTCCAAAACAGAATACTGGATGCTATAAGAAAAGCATAGAATCTTCTAATGCTAAATGAACATTTCAGGGTTAATCGATATGATTAGTAAAATATTTATTCTGGATGGCTATACGGATGAACCAGCCGGCTTGGGTGTTCCTCCATATATTAATGTTTATCCGAGGCTTGTAGCTGGTATAGTATGGTTAGTTGATCCGAATATTTATGTGTATTATTCGACTATTGATCAAGCGAGAGGAGATATGAACGCTTTCATCAAAACCGCCCTTAGTTCGGATCTAATAGTTTTTATCACAGGTACCGAGGTTCCGGGCAAATATATTGGAGGTAAACCGATAACTCTCGAGGAACTATTAAGGATCACTGCTTTATTGAGGGGAAAGGATAAGATCTTGATCGGCCCTGCTGCTAGATACGGCTTCGGACATGGAGGGGGATCGCTAGCTGTACAGAGAGCAAAGCTGAAGAATTACTTTACGGAAATAGTCTATGGAGACCCGGAAGTCTACATGTACCAGCTACTGAAGTACGGGTGGGAGAAGGCTGAGCCTTGGAGGCTTCGGGAAGACTATGATTTAGCGAATAAAGCCTTCATACATGGAGCAAAAATCATAGAGCAGCACCCTAATCATGGCTGGAACCTAATAGTAGAAATCGAAACATATAGGGGATGCCCAAGATGGATCAGCGGAGGCTGCAGCTTCTGCATAGAGCCCAGATACGGTAGACCGATCATGAGGGAGCCCAGAGACGTTGTAGCCGAAGTCGAAGCACTCTACCGGTTCGGAGCACGGCATATAAGGATTGGGAGACAACCAGATATACTAGCATACATGTCGAGAAAGATCGGGGAGGAAGAATACCCAGAGCCAAACCCGGAAGCACTAAGACAGCTCTTCTATGGTATAAGGAACAATGCGCCTGGGCTCCGAGTAATCCAAATCGACAACGTTAACCCCGGGACAATAATACATAACAGGGAGAAAGCAATCGAAGCACTAAAAACAATAATAAAATACCACACGCCCGGAGACGTCGCGGCACTAGGAATAGAAACCTTCGATCCAAGAGTAGTTAGAGCCAACAACTTAAAGGTATACCCGGATGAAGCGGTCGAAGTAGTAAGGATCATAAATAAGTATGGATCAATAAGGGGCTGGAACGGCCTACCACACCTACTACCAGGAATCAACCTACTATACGGCCTCCCCGGCGAGACAAGGGAGACCTACAGGTTAAACTATGAATACCTCAAAAGAATACTAGAGGAAGGATTAATAGTTAGGAGGATCAATATTAGGAAAGTAGTAGTCCTAGAAAACACCCCGCTCTGGCTTAAAAAGAGGACCGTGGAGAACCTGCTTCGACGACACCATAGAATATATGAAAAATATAGGATATTGATAATGAAAAACATTGATCGGAGAATGATAGAGAAGATAACGCCACGCGGTACACTGCTAAGATACCTTTATACCGAGAAAAAACTTAGAGGAAGATTTACAGCTGCTAGATTCCCAGGATCATACCCCATACTAGTAAAGCTAAAAGGAACGCACCCCATAGGCAGAATAGTTGACGCCCGCGTAGAGAGTATCGCCGCTAAAAGTGTAACTGGAATAATCGCGTAGTAGTGGAGGCTTAATGAGTTGAAGATAGCTATTGTAAGCGAAGACGGATTACCCGATATTAGAGTTGAAAAACTATTCAACACCTTCTCAAAAATAACCAGTAAACTATACTTCATTGGAGAATATCACGGCTTAACCGGTATAAGCCTAACCATTAAACCTGAAATCTATAACATACCGTGGGGTAGGCTGGTAAACCTCTATATACAGCCGCATCACTGGATCACGAAGCGTAAAGTCGAGAAAATACTAGACAAAATCAATCCGGACCTAGTTGTATCTATAAACCTAGTCGCAGCAGATATAGTTGATAGCTTGAAAATACCGCAGATCATAGACTACCACGAAGTATATAGTGAAATGATGAAGTATGTCGAACCACCAAATACTATTAGGAGGGCAATACACTGGCGCCGTAGCAAGATCTATCCAAAACTAGAAGAAAAACTCCTCACAAAACACCCCTTCATAACGATAACGCCGAAAGCGGGAAAGTATTTCGAGGAAAAATATGGTGTAAAACACTACATTACAGTAAGAAACTATCCATCAATAAAAGAATACACTCCAAAGGAAAACATAACATTAAACTGTAGCATTAAAAGATTCTACTATATCGGCAGAGACATCCTAGTTTACGATGGAAGACTATACCGGGATATGAGGAGTACCAGGAAAATACTCGAAGAATTATATAGAGAGATAAATAATTTCGAAGTACTAGTAGCCGGGATCGATGATCACAATAAACCCCCGTTCAATGGACTAGGCAGGCTTAAACATATAGAACTATACAGCTACCAGGGCAGGGTCCACTACGGCTTAATTACATACGTTCCAAAACCGATCCACAGGTTCTTCAGTCCGAACAAAGCATACATCTACGCTCATATAGGCGCTGTACCGATTATAACGGAGACTCTTGAGGATCTTGTAAATGATCTTGGGGAACACGCGATAATTGTAGCGGGCAACAACTACACTGAGGAGCTGTATAGTAAGCTAGGGGAAGCAGTAAGCATGGACTGCGGCGAAATAGAGCGTAGACAATCAAAACTAATTGATTACGCTCGCAGAAGACTAGTATGGGAGAGACAAGAAGATGAGATCATTAAATTTATTGAAAAGAACGCTTAAGAACGCGGAAGATTCTCTCACCGGCCCTCCCATCCCCTAAGAGATAAGGGTTCCTAACGGGCTTCCACTCAGTCTTCAAGAGCTTTATCGTCTTATCAATATCTACATCAACAAGCTTAACCCAGCCATACTTAACTAGTTCAACCCATTCAGTCCTATCGCGAAACACTACTACCCGCTTACCCAATAGGTAGGCTTCCCGTTGAACACCACCACTATCCGTTAAAACCATGCTTGAACCCATGAGTAACCTGATGAAATCCAGGTATCCTAGGGGATCTATAACGCGTAGATCACCGTATTTACCCAGTAATTCTTCGAGTCCATGATTCTTGATTGCCTTACGGGTCCTGGGGTGAATAGGGAATATTGCCGGTTTAATCCTGCTAGCTTCTCCGAGTATTTTTATGATGGCCTTAAGCCTCGAGGCATTATTGGTGTTTTCAGCCCGGTGTATCGTTGCAACGAAGTATTCATTGTCCCTAATTCCTAACTTCTCGGTAATCCTTGATTTCTCAACGGCTATCCTACCCCACTTCTCCAGTACATCAACGTGGACATCCCCGGTAAGATATATTTCACCCGGTACATGCTCCCTCAAAAGATTCATTACACTAGTATCGGTTGGTGCAAACAAGTACTTTGAAACATGATCGGTAACCCTCCTATTAATCTCCTCCTGCATACTCATATCAAAACTCCTAAGCCCAGCCTCAACATGTGCAACGCTAAAACCAGCCTTAACAGCAGCTACCGACCCGGCTATCGTAGAGTTAGTATCACCATAGACAACAACAATATCCGGCTTCTCCCGTAGGAGGGCTTCCTCAGTCTTCTTAACCATCTCTCCAACCTGGTAGCCATGAGTACCAGATCCAACTCCTAGATAATAATCCGGCTCCCGAATACTGAGATCCTTGAAAAACACCATGCTAAGCTCATAATCATAATGCTGCCCGGTATGGATCACAACATGTTCGAAGAACTCATCGAAAAGATCGGCGACCGCGGCAAGCTTAACAAAATTCGGACGAGCACCAACAATAGATACAACCTTCACCCCACACCACCGGAAAACCCTTATCATAATAATTCATCACAAGAATCAACTAATAAAAAGAACCACCATCCCTAAAAAGTAATATATGAGTCGATCTTTACCTAAGTACTAAGGAGGTATCCTTGCCTGGTGAAAGACACGCTATACCCATTGTCTACAATCATGTATACATATTGTTTATAAACTAGTCAACAAAATATATTAATGGTGATATTTATGTCTTCAGTGGTTATCAGTGTAAGAATTCCTAAATGGATCAAGGAATTATTGGAAGAGGAGGGTATCGATGTTTCCAAGGAGGTTAGACGGTATTTGGAGGTTCTTGCATTAAAGGTTAAAGCTAAGAAATTCGTTGAGAAATGGGACAAAATACTGGAGGAACAAGTCGTCCCGAGCCCCAGCGGGTTCTCGGAGAAGAGCGTGAGGGAAGATCGTGAGAGTCATTGATTCTTCAGTACTCGTCAAGTATTTCACTCGAGAAAAAGGATGGTTAGAAGCAAGGAAATACATTATTGAAGGAGCCATAACGCTTGACCTAGCCTTGAAAGAACTAGCTAATGCGCTATGGAAGAAGAACGTGCAGAAAACCATCGATAAGGAATTAGTCAAGAAAATTATTAATGGCATCCTCCAAGAAAAGCCATTCATAATAGTAAACGAACAAAAATACATTCAAGACGCATTAGATATCTCACTACAATACAACATTACAATATACGATGCTCTCTTCATTGCACTCGCTCATAAACTAGGCTTAGAACTAGTAACAGCTGACCATAAACAAGCCGAGGCAGCGTCAAAACAAGGAGTAAAGGCGATCCTGATAGCATAGATGGATCTATCAATGATTAATTATTAGTTTAAGATGCTAGTTTCACCCTAATAAGAGGCTACTTTAATAGAGTTAAATTTATGATCATAATTATTTGGGGAATATTATGGATGATCAAAGGATTTTATACCTCCTCGGAGAGATTAGGGAAAACCTAGAGATAGCCAGAAATGTTCTTAGCCAACCCATCGAAGACTTCCTAGGAGATATTAGGAACAGGTATACCCTACGTCATGTAGTAGTTGAAATAGTTGAGGCATCTGTAGCGCTCGGCCTGTACATTTTAAGAAAATTGTACGGTGTCGAAAAAGTTGATGGTTACACGTCGGTCTTCAAGAAAATGATGGAAAAAGGCATAACATCTCTCCAGACTAGCGAGGAAATGATGAGAATGGTAAGGCTGAGAAACCTGATAATACATAAAATAAATACTAGGAAGTTGACGATGTAAGAATTTATAAAGAATTCAAAGAGACCGATATAGGGGTTATTGAAAGGTTTATATCAGAGGTTGAGGGGAATATCTTTAGAGATCGAGGAAAATGAATACTTAAGATTCTACAAACTAAATAAGCCGAGTAGGGATAAGATACTAGATAGGATTAAAAAGATGATCATAAATAGGGATGAGATAGTCTTCCCATTTATCTACGGCTCATTCTTGACTGGAAAGATTTTTTACGATATCGATACCAGTGTATACACTAAACCCGTTGCCTGAATTCAAGAAGAGGCATCTTAGCTTATCTTAGATTTTTAATAAACAGCAGGATACTAATTAAGAAGTATTTGTTGATAGTAGATAAACATCTTCTTAAAGAGATAAAATAAAGGATATAAGAAAACGTCAAGGTAAAATCTCATTACATCGAATCATTCGATAAACACAAAAATTATCCTATTCGTATGGCCGTTTTAAGAAGTCGACATCCTTAATTACTTTCTCATATTACGTTGAATTGTTGCATGTTAAATAGTTAGTCTGATTAGTTGTTCAATGTCTGTTTTCTTATAGAATAGTGTTATAGTTAATGCTGTAATTAAGGAAGTTATTAGTAATATCATATAGACGTAGGATAGTTGAAGACCAATGTATATATAGGGGTTTCCTTCAGCATGTGATATAGCGTTTATCATCGATATTCCAGGGAATAATACGGATATTACGAAGCCTAATATTCCGGCCTTGAGATCTATTAGAAAAAGTCGAACCATATTAACAATAAAGTACTTCTGCAATTTAACTCCGTATGTCCCTAATACAATATTCTCTATGATACCTTTGTCATAACTATAGAGGTATAACGATAATTTTAAGACCAAAATTAGGATCGCAAAGGACAATCCTATTAGATTAAAAAGAATACTATATACATACAGATTTATTAAGGATCTTATAATTCCTTCTAAAATACCTGGTTCAAACCCCCTATTAACGAGTTCTAAATAATCATAATAAGTGTTCATTAAATCTTTCTTCTTAAGCTTGATAATGCATTTATTCTCAATAGGTATATCAGAACGTCTAGGAATGTCTCCTAGGATCAAAATTGAACTTGGTAATGTTCCTTCTTCTACGCCGACAATTTTAAGTACTAGAAGGGTTTTATTATTAATTTTGAGAATGGATTTTTTGCCTAAAGGATCTATGCCTAATCGTCTATAATAATTATATATGTGTACAGATATCAAAGCTTCTCCTTCCCTTAATGGTATCCTGCCGTCAATTACCTTGTATTCCTTATAATTCATAAACAATGTGAAGTCTTGCCGATTACTTAAAACGATAATGTTTGCTTTGCCTAAGAGTTCGTATCTCAGATTATTAATATCTATGTATACATCCTTATTGGTCTTGTTAATATTAACGTTTGCAATAGATGACGTTAAAACTTCTTTATACAATACGTGTGTGCTGATAACGTTTTCTTCTAATAGGTTCTTAATAATTTTTGTATTGCAATTGCTAATTGTGTATGATTGATATACCATTTTATCAACAATTGATTGTCCACCGTACAGAATACCTATCGTAAACGAAGTGATAATTGACATAGTAATAACTATGATGTATAAAAGAACTATCTTCTTTCCGAAAACGTTATTGAATTTTAAACCCCTAGAAATGTATATGGGAAACTTTATCAATGTAAAGGCTCACCTAAAGTTTTCTCTAGGGCTCTTCTGCATAACAAATTATCGATCGTATAAAGTAAAACTACGACAATAAATACACTAATTACAGTAATTACAACTAGCCCTATGTAATCCGGCTTAGAAAAGTAAAGATTAGTGTATCTGTGATATTCATTTAACTTCACTAAGCCAGTTTCATAAATAAGCTGTGAAATAATAAACCCCAGCGTCGATGAAAACAATAAAGATAAGGCAAGACGCTTACTATGAATATTGATTATCTTTCTACAGTTTAAGCCGTAGATCAGTAAAATTCCGTATTCAATAATATATGCATCATAAAGAAAGAGCTGAGTAAACAACACGATAAAAGGGAGAATAGCGATGCTAGTAATAGAGAGTATACTAGTTAGGAACACTATGCTCGGTTTACCACCATGCCTTGGTATCCCGGTAGATAAATAGCTAGTTAGATTACCGGATAAGTTGTAACTAATATACTCTAGATGTTCAAGATTACTTGAGAGTATTAGGCATCCAATCGTTTTTACACTGTGATTATCTGGTAGTATATTAAGAGGTAAAATGGCAGCAAATGATAAAAATACTATATTTTCACTATTATTTTTTCTAAAAATGATCGCACCATGTAACCAGTCGGCAATAACGGGTTTATATCTCATATTGACGTTATTAATCGAAATATATACTAAAGAATTCTTAGCTAACACATAGTCTTGACCGAGGATAACCCTATTATCATATCCTATTAGTTTGCTGATAAAGTCACTATTAACGAATAATACATAGGATAGATTAATTCTACGATTGTTAACACCAAGGTAAACCCTTAACCTAGTACGGTTCATATTACTTATTTTGTAGAGAGGTGTAACCAAACTTATACCGTTAAGGGATAAATTATGAAGAACCCTACTACAGCTAACATTACCTCCTCCTTTAGGATTATATATAAATAGAGCATGGAAACCCTTATCTACATAATCGAAATTAGCACCGCTAGTTATCATATAAGAAACAAAAACAACTGTATATGAAACCATAAATATAAGCAATACAGCGGAGAACCTAATTAGTCTTCGACCCATATATTATACCCCAGAGCTGAGCTCTCACACTGAACTTATTTTGTTCGGACACGATGCGTCGATCATTGCAATTCAACCACTCTTATTGATAAGTTATTTTTCGGACTTTACCATCGAGTAGATAAATAATCATGTCGGACTCTCTAACAATTAACTCATCATGTGTAGCCAAGATCACTTTAATACCCCTCATGGATAGTTTTTTGAATATTTTGATAATATTTGAGGCAGTTTTGTGATCTAATTCTCCAGTAGGTTCGTCAGCTAAAATAATTGAGGGATCTTTCATTAAAGCCCTCGCAATAGCAACACGTTGCTTTTCACCACCGCTAAGTTCCCCAGGCATCCTAGACGCTTTATCACCTATACCCAGATCTATTAGTATATTCACAGCTTTCTTTGTACACTCATCGCCACTACATGAATTGATCATCGAAGCAGGATATGTAAGATTATCTAGAACATTCATGTAAGGTATTAATAAAAAATTTTGAAACACGAATCCTATGTGCTTGCGCCTAAAATCTAATAACTGCGAATTAGACATTTCAGTTAAGATATAATCGCCAACTTTGATTGATCCACGGGTAGGCCTAAATAATCCCGCGATAAGGCTCAGTAGGGTGGTTTTCCCGCTACCGCTAGGTCCTACTATTGAGACAAAGTTACGATCATGCGGGATCTCAAGAGAAATTCCACGAAGAGCCTCTATAGAAACTCTGTCCGAAATAAAAATCTTCCAAACGTCGTCCAAAATTATTGATATTCCCATATTTGTTAACCACCACTCTAAATCGTAATACGGGATATGTAAAAAATATCTTTGTTAATAACTTCTTATCCTTCTATAGGTACAATATATTCATCATGTCCAGTGTATCCTGGTGGGACAGCCCCAGTTCCCAGATAGAATGTCCTGGAATCATAGTCAAACCATTCCCAATAGGTTATTGCCCCTATAGAACAGCGCTCAATTCTTGCAACGAAAACATAAGCACCTACTGTTTGGTAGTGATTCTTTGTAGATCCCTGCGGATATATTCCATAGGTACCCCCTCCTTCTTTATCGCATATGTTAAGAGGATCATATGATTCTATGGTCCATCTAAAATAATGAAGGTTGTCCGCCTTATAATGATCTACTGATATATATGTGAGTCCCGGAATACCCAGCGACCATGGACCAATCGATATTGTATATCCACCAATAACAAGTCCCGGAGCAGGATAACGATAGTCATCCATATCAATAGTATCGATCCCGCCTTCTGGTGATGGATAGTAGTTAATTTGCACGATCCAACCTGAAGGTGTATATTCCTTTAATATACAAGGGGAACTAAACCATTCATATGCTACCTTCCCCTTACCCTTAGCTATAACCCAATTGTTCGGTTTATCCCAAGAATATACTCTCGGATGATTTCGTGCCCGTGCTACCGCCTCCATTACATTGCCCTCATAATGCTCGTATAGATCCCGATCGCTTTGGGGCATTAGATTTAATGCGCTAATAGTTGAAGAAGCCGCCATAACTTGCACAATAGAGATCAGCAGTAGAACCGCTACTAGAAGGATCGGTGTTTTTACCAGCATTACTTTGCACCAAACAAAAAGTTTTTATATTAGCAAACCCAGTATTTTTGTTTAGTGCAAAGTAATTCGCTAATACACTTACATAAGTATTATATCAGTGCTTCTCTCGAGTAGGTTGTGCTTCATCGAGAGCATGTCCTGGTATGCTCCAGTGTCTAGGAATGCTATATAGTATTCCTCCCTGCCTGGATCGTGTAGTGGTACACCTTTAAGTAAGAGTTCTTTTCCGGGAACCGCTATGAGCCTATTATCCTTAGAGGTGAATACTGGGCCGGATACGCTGCTCGGCGCGATGTACTCGCTGATCTCCCCCATGGTATCACACGTCTTATCGCTAAGTACCGCTAGGATCTCCGGAGGCTTATCTAAATCCTGCAATGGTACTGGCTGGAAATAATCCCCAACGATCAACTTATCGGGTAGGTCTCGGAAAACACTCATATCCACAAGGAAGCGGCTGCTGGGTGATATAAGGTATTCAAGCAAGTAATTCATATACTTCACAAGATCACCGAGTTCATCGGGATTATTATTCAGTAGTTCCCGAGCCTTCTCAGCGATCAACTCCCGGCTACAAGCTTCTAATTCCTCGATCATCCTACGCTGTTCAAGCCCATAATTGTGAACGTTAAGGTATAGCCGGGTTCGGAGCTCGACAAGCTTCCTAGCAATACCCCTCAACTCATCAATACTACGAGCACTACGGATCTCGTCTAGCACCGGGAACCCTTTATTATCGGTGCAGTACGCGGTATAGGGCCTCGTAGAGATCACTTTTGAAACAACTATTCGATGAGCAGCTACAATGAAACGCCCACCTTCAAAAACGATTCCGGGGCAAGAGTCTTTACTACATAGTTCTCTAACACTTGAAACAACCATATCAGCGTACTCCCGGATGCTATAGCCGGGGTTTCCATGACCCCTCCAAACATAGGGATAGGGGACTCCGCCACCATGATCTATTAGCTCGATCTTGAAGCCTAAACTGTTTAATTGACGGTAAATATTAGCTGTCTCAACCAATAGTCTACGCATAACACCGGGATCGGTAAGCTGTGAGCCGCCATGAACATGTAATAGTTTAACCCTCTCCCTAACCCACGGATACTTCCCAGTAAGCCCTTCCAACACGGTTATATTCAACCCAAACTTAGAACCAATACCAGCCGCAGAACCCCACTTACCACTACTACTACCCAACAATTTAACTCTTAAACCAAGACTGAGCCCAGTATCCTTCAATAATTCGAGATCCCTCTCATCCTCCACATCCACGTAAACCCTCCAACCCTTACTGCGAAACTCTTCAGCAATCATTAATACTTCGCGGTTCTTAACGCCATCAATAACAAGGATCCTGGGTTCACCGATAAACCCCTTAACAGCTCTCAACTCTTCGAGGGAGCCTGTATTAAACCCCCAGCCAACACTGCGGCCATGCTTATAGATTGTTTCGAGGACTAGTTTTTCAGAACTAGCCTTGAGCGGGTATGCATAATACACTCTACCATTAAAACCATGTTTTTCAACAGCCTCCCTAAACGAATCAACTACCAGATCCATAAAGTACTCGATCAACCATGGAACCCTAATATACGCAGAAGAAACACCCTTCTCGGAAACAAGCCTATACAAATCAACCCATCTATCCCTAACCCTCAACAAGAGATGCCCATCATTGCTGATATCAAGGAATAATCTATGATAACCATAGTCAAGCCCGTAAATAACCCGGTTCAAACCAGTAGCCTCCATGAAACACCACCCTGTGAAAATAATAACTAACCTATCTACTGGAATCAATCAATTAAAGCCTTAAAACAATAACTATGTGAAATGATGATTAAAATACTCGGCAATAAAATAATACTATAATAGGAAATAGGATAAAAACGGGATTAATGGGTGATCAATGTATGAGCTATAGTGAAGCCCCAACCTATGAGATAAGCTTCATGTTCCGTAAAATACTCGTACCGGTAGATGGTAGCGAGAACAGTATGAAGGCACTGGAACTAGCAGTAGACCTAGCAAAACACTATGGATCACATATAACAGTAGTATACGCAAAGCCCAAAGGCTACCAGCCAGACTATGATCCACTAGAAAAAGCTAGGAAGAGGATTGAGAAGGAGGGTGTAGAGGTAATGTATAAAGAACTAGTATTCGACCCCGGAGAAAAGAGTACGGCGGGAGCAATACTAGACGAAATAGCGAATGGAAACTACGACCTAGTAGTAATGGGGGCCCGGGGCAGAACAATGTCAAGCGAGTTAACAATCGGTAGTAAAGCTATAAGTATAGCGAGCAACTCACCGGTAACAGTGATAATCGTACGCTAAACTATTTTCAACCAAATTATTTAAAGGAAAATAACTGCACGGCCTCCTTAAAGGAGAAAAAGGAAAGTACGGTTTTATCCTTTGATTATTAAGAGGTCTTTTTAAGGAATACACGCCCAGCCTTCGGATAATCACTAGAACCCATTGAACCCGAAGCTATCGTGTAATAATTCATTAGTGCCGAGGAGATAATTGCTGGATAATACTTATCCGTTAAAGCCCGGGTTATCGTCCTATAATCCTTAGCAGCGCCCTTAACAGTAAACCTAATATTCCCGCTTCCACCCATGATCCTCTTCATATACCTTTCAAGAATACTTCCAAACCAAAGCTTCATTGAAACCTCCATAAACTTCTCCAAGGATACATTATAAGCCTCGAGGAGCTCCAGGCTCTCACCAATGATCGGGGGCAGGCTGAGCCCGATATTGTTGAGGGCTAGTTTTAAAGCCATAGCTTTAGGTACACCGCCAACATAGATTGTCTCGGTAGAGTATAGGCTCGTAATCCTAGCTGCTTCATCTACTCTATCCTGTTCGCCTCCAAGCATCGATACAAGCCTACACTCCCGTGCTTCATCAGTACTACCATAAACCGGTGCTTCAAAATAGGTGTAACCAGAAGACTCCAGAGCTTCCCCAACCTCTAGGCTAGTAATAGGAGTGATCGTTGAAGCGTTAAGCACCATAGTAGATGAACCACTATGAATTAATCCATCCCCACCAACCAATACCCCCTGAACAGCTTGGTCATCGAAGACGAAAACTATAACAGCATCAACATCCCTCATCAACGAGGGCTTATCAACAACTCTACAACCGATCTCGCTGCAGAGTTTTTCAGCCTTACCCCTAGTCCTATTATAAACGACCAGTTCAACACCCTTACCATGAAGGCATCTTGCTAGGTTTGAGCCCATTAGTCCTGTTCCGATTATTCCGATCCTCAACGTAAACCCCCCGGTTCCCATGGATCAACACTCAACCCGCCTACGCTCCCCAACACTGGGCTCATGCGGTATAATGCAGAGGAATAATAGGTCTCGATCACCACGATTCCAGTATTCATGAGGGACATTCGGGGGGATGTAGAGGAAGAAACCACTGGAAACACGGTAAACCCTAGAACCAATCCTAACCTCGCCGACACCATCCAAGACATAGATCTCATGCTCCCACGGATGAAAATGCTCCTTAATATGCCCGCCAGGCTCAACCCGGAACATCCTCAACGCAAAAGTAGGAGCACCATCCTCCCTCCTAATAAGCCAGCGAATCCAGGTCTTCTCAGCCAACTCCTCACTAACCCTATCCTCCTCGACAACACTATAATGCCCAACCTTCTCACCACAAGGACTGGGAACAATAACCATACCGCACCACCCACAATAAAAACATAATAACAACAATAATATAAATGAACACTGTAAGACTTTTTTTTACAAAATCTTTTTATAGATTGATAGACAAAAATATAATTGTGGAATCCGGGACAGTAGTGACCGAAAATGAAGCTATATGTGTTAATCATTAGTCTCTTCTTATTAATCATCATGATCTCTACCGTTACTCCAATCAGTATAGAACAAACTGGTGAACAAACTATAGTGCAATTACAACAGGATCAATATTATGCATCATCGGATCAATACACAATAGTATTCTTTACAGATGCGGGGAGGAGGAACAATCAATACTACTTCTCAACGCTAGAATATAATATGAACATCCTTGCAAATAGGATAGTGAATCTGTTTAATAGTCATAATCTACGTCTTAAAGAGATTTTCAATACAACAAACTATGTATTAACCCATAGCCCCACAGACGATATTGACTACCAGTTAAGGTACCCGGTAGCAGAGACACTATTATACGAGGAACCGTCGAGGGGTATATTATTCATAATGGGACACTTTAATAACTGGCAATATGGTATATATAATATTAATCCTAATATTGATGCGGTTACAAATCATGTATTTCCACAAAGCTGGGTAGATGCATCAACCCAGCAAAATAGGATGACTGTAGTTCTTAGCTCAACCGAAATAGACGATCAAATTAGAGCACTAGGATGGAATCATCTACCCGCGTTCGTCTTCCTACTAGGCTGTAATAGTGTAGATGCACCAGCATCACAAATGTATGGGTGGAGGTGGACATTCAGATTCACATATAGGGGTAACGATTTTCCAGATTATTGGATCGGTAGAACATTACTGGGAGCAGACACAACCCTTACGGCTCCATATCTCACATATTGGGCATACTTTGTTCAGAGCTATATTATTGGATTGTTGCAGGGAATGCCTTCAAAGGATGCGATAGAATACGCCAGCGATATAGTAAAGCAAATTAATCTACCTGGTGATTCGAACCCTACTCTTATCGGATTAAGGGTTGTAGTAGACTGGGTGGATGATCAGGGATATGGTAGGCAAACATATGATATTAAACCTGGGGTTAATAATAATGAAACATTACATATATTTGGATATACTGATCTTTATTTAGATCCGCCATCTGGAAATACTCAAGAGAAACAAGTTGTTGTCCATTGGATCCATTCATTCTTAAGGCAAAACTATCCATCTGTATACAACTTCATGGTTAATCATGGATACCATATTAATACTACAAATAAAATGATATACACAGTATCAAAAGATGTCAACATTACAATATTCTATGTATATGTTGGGGGTAATGTAGTCTCTTACAC
>JALWZC010000080.1:38417-49118 GCA_027002875.1 Desulfurococcales archaeon | reverse complement strand
GTATCGCGAAGCCCTGTTTTTTCGAGAAAAGCTGTTGTATTAGAGTATATGTTTTAGACTGTCTCGTCTGTATGATCCACTCCCTATCGTCTCCAAGGCTTTCAGTCCATTCACGATACCCCAGCAGTTTTATAATTGTTAGACGCGGCAATTCTTAATCCACGCATTATTAATGCTTACTCGATGAGGACCGTTTCTTTACCCGGCTGGATCTCCCTTAGTTTTCTAAGCCTATTAATCATTTTAGCTACTGCTTCAACCGATCTCCTAGCATAGTCTTCTACTCTTTCCAATGCTTGCATTCTCGATGCTCCGGGACCTATTAGTCCTAAACCTACGGGTTTCCCGTACTGCACCATTAGATCCATTAGCTTCCTCGCCGTCTGCCCTGCGACTAGTTCATCGTGCTTTGTTGCGCCCTTAATTACTGCTCCTAGCGCGACGACTCCATCTATATCCTCCATTTCGAGGAGTTTAGAGACAGCTATCGGTATCTCGTAGGTTCCCGGTACTTTAACTACAACCCCTACTTCTAAGCCTAGGAATTTTGCGTGGTTAACTGCTTTCTGAAGCATTAGGTAGGTTATATCATAGTTGAATTCTGCTACTACGATACCTATCCTAGCCATTTATTCATCACCCTTCGATTAGGGGTCCTATATCCGGGTATCCCTGCCTCAACCCTTTACCAGCATATTGTGTTAATGCCGTGCCGCCGTATTTAACGAGTTTGACGAGGTTGTATGCGTGTTTTCTAGCCCTGTTCCTAGCGATCTCTAATAGTTTCTCCGGATCACTGGCTTCGTCTTCATGCACTGTTACATCAATTACGTGTTTACCCGTTAATACCTGTAGCATTATTAGTCCGATACTCATCGCTAGGTAGCTGTACTTATCTACCTGTTTACCCCCGACCCATCCGAGGGTTATTACTGCTTCGCATCCCTCATCTAATAGTTTCCTAGCCGCTACGGGTATATCCTTGATTCCCGGGACGGTGTACCTGATTATTTCCGCTTCCGGCAGCTCTTGCTCTATTACTTCTATAGCGTATTGAGCCATGTCGATCCTTGAGAAAGTCGTATCAACAACTCCGATCTTAATCATCGATTAATCCCCGTTTAAAGGCTTCATCAACTATTTCTGCTCCGTCGATGAAGAGTAGATCGTTTTCCTCGGCAAACTTCTTTGCTTTATCGTATGGTAGGCTCACCTCGTCATCAAGCATTTCAGCAATCACTATGCTCGGCGTTAAACCTATAATCCTTACGAGGGCTACGGTTAACTCTGTATGCCCCCTCCTATTTCTAAGGCCTCGAGATGTTAGTACTGGTACATGGCCGGGCCCATAGAATTCCTTTTCGAATTTTTCCAGTGCCTCCCTAGTCTTACCATTATACACTAACTCGGCTACTTCATGCAGCGCCCTGATCGTTAAAGCTTTGTCCCGGTCACTAATACCCGTCTTCGTGTTTACATGATTCAACCACACGTTGAAAGCCGGTGGATCGCCGTATCCGGGCTTTTTACCTGCGAGATTCTTCAATACCGGGTGCTGCATGTATAGCTCTAGTAGGAACGGTATACCCAGCGACTCTCTAAACTTAGAGCCCGAAACATAGCATATTTGTCCGCCAGCATTCTTCCTCATATACGCAATCCTGCCCGGCGTTACTGCTCCAGCATAGTAGACCATATCAGTCTCAGCTTCCCTCTCAGAACTATCAAATATTAATACCGGCTTCCCACTCAATAATTCCTCCCGGATAATTTTAGGATCAAACACTTCTGACCAACTACCAGTACTTCTTTTTATCAAGCCCTTCTTACTCAATATATTTATGGGGGGTTATCATATTATTTTCCCCGATCACTAGCTACCAGAGAGTTTTGGCGATGAAGATTCCTAGTCCAGTCGGAGAGGTGAAGAAGGGATCTCCGGCACTGAGCCGCTACGTGATCAATACTCATCATCTCTTACTGAGTGATGAACTAGAAGATGTTGGGCGTTCTAGTATAGTCGTCGAAGACGGATTTATCGTTGATATTATGGATAAATGGGTTTCCAATAGTGATTTCGTTTTTGACGCCGTACTCCCACTCCCAGTTAATACGCATGTTCATTTAAGTGATTTAAGGATACCAGAAGCTTGTATAGGCCTCGACTTACCCGGGTATGTTGGACGTAAGGGTTTAAAGCATCCACTAATACGCTTATACCGGGAACCGCTCCTTACATCGGTTAGTCTCAACAAGCTGTCTATTCTTTATAGTGTTGGAGACTACCAGGAGCTACCTGATACATGTAGTACGTATGAGAGCAGCTTGGAATCCATTGATACAATATATATTGGTCTATCCCGCCCGCTAGACTGGTGGAGTACGGGTATGGATGAATTATTAAGCATAGCTTCCAATTGTGGCGGTATAGGTGTTTCAAACCCTACAGTTATACCGTCATGGATGCTGGAACCTTTAGCTCGTGTCTCAAGGCTTTACACGGTTTCAGCTCATGTCTCTGAGACTAGGAAGATGGAGCGTGTGGGTGGTCTACACTACCTCTTAGATCATGGTGTTAGGCTGAAACATGTTGTACATGGTGTTTTCCTCGAAGATTGGGAGCTGAGAAGGCTGGCTGATGAGGATCTTATACTAGTTATTAATCCGAGGAGTAACTTATGGTTTACCGGGCGTATCGCTGACGTTGAGAAACTATTAATGTATGGCGGAGAATTCGCTTTTGGAACCGATAATGCTGGTTGTTTCAGCCTAGACGTAATGGTCGAGGCTGATCTATTCTATAGCTTGAAGCCTCATATCAGCCCGAAGCAGATCATCAAGGGTTTAACTATTAATGGAGCATACGCTCTAGGACTAGAGCCGAAAACTATTGAGTTGGGAAGGGAAGCATATATGCTAGGCGTAGTACTCGGCCTACCGGGCGGTAGGACTTGGAATATTAATGCATCCATAGTTAAGCGAGCACCTTATTCTCCTAAAATGGTTGTGTTTAAAAAAGATTCAATTTATATCTTTGATAGAATACGTCAAATGTAAAGGATCGCTTGTTTAGGGGGAGTGGGTTGATATGGCTGAAGTAAGGCTTGATCCGTGGGGGCATTTTGCAATTGATCGATATGAGAAATTGTTTAAACAATTCGGTATACAGCCGATAGATAACGTGATCGATAAACTACCCGTGAAACACTATTTCTTCACGCGTAAAATAGTCTTCGGGCATAGGGACTTCGATAAATGGATCGATGCCTTGAAGAAGGGTGAAAAAGTAGCTGTTCTAACCGGCTTCATGCCCAGTGGTCATACCCATCTAGGTCATCTAATGGTGATTGAGGAGTTAAGGTATCTGCAGAGCCTCGGAGCCCATGTTAAGATCGTTGTAGCGGATGCTGAAGCTTATGCTGTTAGAAGGAAGTCTAGGAGGGAAGTTATAGAATATGGGATGGAATACATTGCGCACGCTCTAGCATGGGGTTTAGACCCCGAGATGACCGAGTTTTATTTCCAGACGGCGCATACAACCCCTTACTACCGCTTGATACAGATGTTCTCGAGGAAGGTTACTATAGCTGAAATGGAGGCAATCTATGGGAAATTAGAACCATCTAAAATAATAGCGGCATTAACACAAGCCGCAGATATACTCCATATGCAGCTTGAAGAATATGGCGGTTATAAATACGTCCTCGTACCGGTGGGAGCAGATCAGGATCCACATATTAGGCTTTCAAGGGATATAGCTGATCGGTTCGAGAACGAACTAGGGCTGAGGAGGCCTTCATCATTCTACCATAAGTTCATCCGCGGACTCGACGGTAATAAGATGAGCAGTAGCCATCCAGACTACGCGGTATTCCTCCTAGACCCTCCGGAGACCGTTAAGAGGAAGGTATTGATGGCCTTGACCGGCGGTAGGGCTACTGCTGAAGAGCAGAGAAAGCTGGGCGGCGTACCGGAGAAGTGCGTTGTTTACGAGTTATATATGTACTTTCTCTATAGTAGGGATGAAGACCTCTATAAGCTGTATAGGGATTGTGTGGAGGGCCGGATCCTCTGCGGCGAGGATAAGAAGAGGGCTGTTAAACTACTTAACGAGCTCCTTGAAAAGCATCGGCGGAAGTATAAGGAAATAATTAATAGTGGGCTGCCCAGCCGCGTCGTGAAAGTGCCGAGCTTCTAATTATTAATCTCGTCGAGGAACTTCTTGGTAGACTCAACGGGGTCTGATGCCTTCGTAATTGCTCCTCCTACAATTACTATGTCTGCGCCAGCCTCAACTAGGGGTTTTGCCCCTCCATGCTTTATTCCTCCAGCAACTGCTAATCTAGCCCTTATTCTCTCCCTTAAAGTTCTTATCTCGTTCAGCATGTCCGTTACAGTTATCTTTCTCTTCACTTGTACATCTATTCCTACATGGTAGAGTATAATGTCTACACCGATATTGTCTAGTTCAACCGCTCTATTAACGGGGTCTGGGTGATTTATTAGATCAGCCATAACCCTTCTCCCGATCTCGTGTGCTTTTTCCACGGCGTCTCTTATCGTTGAATCGTCCGCTACTCCGAGCACGGTAACTATGTCTGCACCGGCTTTCAGCATTAGGCCGGCTTCAAGGGCGCCCGTGTCCATTGTTTTTGTATCAGCAACCACGGTGCACCCAGTCATCTCTTTCAAAGCCCTAACACTTATCGATCCCCAGTTTTTTATTAGAGGGGTTCCAGCCTCAATCCATAATCCATTGCATCCTAGACTATTAGATATCCTAGTCGCTATCCTCAACGCTTTAAATAGGTCCGGTACGTCTAGGGCGATTTGTAGTATAGGTTTCACGGCTGCGTTCACCACGTATCGATCAATACTTCCTCCTCCTATAATATGCTATGAGTAATATAATCATAATGCCTATTACAGCTAGGAGTGCGAAGGCGAGAACATTTACCGGAGGGCCTGATACAAGGGAACCAGCTGGAATATACTTGATAATTAATACGTGGCTGCTACCAGGCCTAAGCCCTGAGAGTTTAAAGGATGCTGTATTACCCTTTTTATTGGTTATAACGTAGTTGTTGTCAATATATATATCTCCTAGTGTTCTATTCCCTAGATTCACTGGTTTGATTAGGACCGTGTACTCGTTTACTGGTATGTATATCTTAAGTATTGGCTTGTTTAATACATAGGTTTTTTCATATCCTTCGCTTATAAATCTGACTTCAACCGTGTAATTTCGAAGTTTCAACGTAATACCAAGTTCGTCGGATAACTTTATAGTGATCCATGATATTGGCTTTAGCTTCAAGTTTATCGGTATAGTTTTCGACTCGTATATTCCGAATTGGGCGCTATTACCGCCTCTATAACCGATATTCTCGATGACATACTCGTATTTCCTATCAATAGTCAATCCTTTTTGAGCCCCGAGTTCTATAATATATTTACCGGGTTCTTTCAATAAGAACTGGTTCTTCGGTTCAACTAGGCGTTTAAAACCTACTAGTATTTCCTGATTATTATCGCTTATATAGTATATTCTGAGACTTGTATTAAGAGATTCAGGCGGGTTAAGCTGTAATACCACGGTGTATGGGGGTTTATCGTAACCCTCGACAACAGCGTTTTTTACAAGCCCTGCTTCAATTAGTTTACCAGTATATTCCCCTAAGCCCACGTATTCTAGTAGGGATTTCACTGCTGGCCCTATATATAACCTGAACTTGAATACTATGGAGTCGTGTGGTTTAATAGTAAACTTCCCCATTTCCAGCCTGATCGTTAGTGATGGTTTTACACCGTTTACTCCTAACCCGTTGATCTCAAACCATACTGCATAGGTGTGTTTTACGGTATCGCCTATAGGTATCAGTATTATCGTTTCACCATAATCCCTGTAATCATCAGGGCCTGAAAACAATGCTATAAATCTTATACTAGCATTAGCCGTGTCTGGTTTTCCATTATTAACACCCCATGAAGAGAAATATTGGTGATAAACTATTGATCCATTAGTTAAACCGTATACTTGGTAATCGTCGTCGGGATCTCCGCCGAAGCGGGAGGACAACGTCAAGCCAAATGATACCGGTCTAAACCATTGCTTGGAGAGGTCAAAGATTACCGGTTTATCTTCGTGGTTAGCGAAGCGGTAGATTAGGTCTACATAGGGCTTGTTCCTGTGGAAGATTATGTATTTTGAGAGGGATACTCGGTGCATGCTAACTGGGTAAGATACAGTTATGGTCTCCGTATATACTGTATCGTTAACTATGTCCGGATCAACGGGTTGGTTAACGGAGTAACCCGGCCACCAGTCGCTGGGGACATTCTCGTTTGAAAAGACTGCTGGGGGAATTATATCAATCATTAGATCGTTTAACAGGATTCCTCTACCCATATAAATGCTGCTATTAATATTCACGCCTATGGGATTAAATGATGCTGACCTTATACATGCACCGTTATCAACGTCGAGGATTAATGTTAAAGGGTAGCCTTTAAGACTGAATATTTCACTACGTCCATTGGGAATACTAATGGAAAGCATTGATACTAGTATGATTATTAATAATATCGCCGTTCTAGACTCCCGCATTAATACCACCCTTAATACCAGACGACTATGTCTACCCCGCCCCTTCCAATTTTATTATAACATAGCTACAACTATATAGGTGAGTCAGGGCGTTTAACTCAGAGATGTGTCAGCCTTGGATGTTAAGGAGTATAAAAATATGATTAGAAAGAAGATTTGGGACTTGCTTGAGAAGAAGAATGTAGCTAGGTTTCCTAGGCCCGTTTATGGTAGGATCCCTAATTTTGAAGGAGCAGATGCTGCGGCGTTGAGGATAGCTAGGCTTAAAGAATGGATTAATGCCCGCGTCGTTAAGTTTAATCCTGATAGTCCTCAAAAGCCTCTCCGCAGACTGGCCTTATTGTCTGGTAAGATCATCGTTATGGCTACTCCCCGTCTCCGAGAGGGCTTCCTACTTCTTGATCCTAAGGGAATTCCTCCCGAGAAGATTAGTTATGCTTCAAGTATTCGGGGAGCATTCATCTACGGTAGGAGGATCAGGCTCAGCGAGATCCCCCATATAGACATCGTTGTTACCGGTTGTGTAGCGGTTGATAAACGGGGTGCTAGGCTTGGTAAAGGTGGTGGTTATGCCGAGCTTGAATACGCTATTCTTAGAGAGCTTGGACTAGTTAGTGATGATACCCCGGTTGTAACAACGATCCATGACTTACAGCTTGTAGACTATATACCGTTAGAGCCTCATGATTTAACGGTTGATGTAGCCGCTACGCCTACAAGGCTATTATTCTTCAAAGGGGTTAAGCAGAGGCCTAAGGGGATTATATGGGAGCTTCTGGGTGAAAAAGCGAGGCTTAAAGTTTTCGAAGAGCTTAGGAGGATTAAGGGTATTGGTTAGAGCCCTCCGATCTCTTCCATGTCTTCGCTTAGCTCCATTAACGCATAGTACTTCCAGTACTTCCTGTATAGTCTCCTAAACTTTATCCCGTCCCATACGCCTACAGCGTAAATTATTATTGAGGGCCAAATTAACAGTAGGAGGAATAACCAGTCATTGAGAGGGACTGGCTTAGGAGCTGCTACTCCTGATATCATCATTGATATCGTCGGTGTGAACCTGTTAATATTCCATACTATTAATGAGAGCATTAACCATGCTGTTGCAAAGTTCATAGCTGTATAATGGTTAGGACCTATCATTAATCCTGGTACACGTCTCTTCTGGAACGGTGGGAATAGTACACTGCCCATAAACCCTAGTTGATCCTCTATAACATGCATCCACCAACCAAGCATTGCAGCAACTGACAGCTCAACCCAGTGCGGGTATCCTACTAGCAGTAATAAACCTGCTAGTAGTAGAGCAGCTATTGCACCGCCGGTGAAGCTATGGCTCCATCCGCGGTGCCATGGTATGAATACTTCTTCTACAACTTCTCTACCATTGGGTAGTTTCGTCCTTCTATAGCCTATTTCGGGCCCGTTGAAGGCGTCTATTACTGTGGGCCTGGGGTATAGTTTTACGAAGGGGTGTTTCGTCATTGCTTCTCCGACTTTCCTGTATTCGGGTGTATCTGTTCCTCTTATCGGTATTCCTCCCGTAGTAACTATTGGGCCCATGTATACCTTTATCGATCTATTAGGCGTATCATAGTGTATTAGGAATCTCCTGTAAACATCTCCCGGTAGCCTTATATTGTATACTTTTGTAACTATTAGCTTGTTCTCCTCATATGCTCTGTCTATTGCATTAGCTATTTTCGACGCTATTAATTGTGGGTGAGGGGCGTCGGCGGCTACAAATCTTAACCCAGTACTTGGATCGCCTATTTTGTACCCCGGTATGAACATTTTGATCCCGGGCTTTATCTCTCCATAGATGTTCTTCAGTCTCTGATAGTCTTCACGGATAGCTTCTACTTTCACCCTCCCAGTTCCATCGTTTACAGTGAACACGATCCTATCCTCAACTTCTTCGTCAACAGATTCTACTACGCCCCTGATAGCTATGAGCTGGTAGTCTTCATATTTTCCAAGCTCATTGATTCTGACTGTTTTAGGGGCGACTTTCGTCTTTGGATCAATAGGCGCTGGATCGATCTCTACATGTCTCGGAAACAACCACTTCTTAAACTTGAAGTCCAGGAAGTCGGGTAGGTAGCCGAAGACTCCCGTGATTATGGGTATGAGTATGCCGAGCCTGAGATCGCTTAGGAGTACGGGGAAAAACGTAGCCATTGCAGCTCCGGATAAGTAGTGTATCCATCCACGCATACCCTTCCGCCTCTTAGAACCCGGGGGTTAAGTGTAGTAGGTGTAGTAGTATCTGGGTGTTTCCCGTCATTGATACGGCTATGGGGAAAATTATTCCTCCGAGGCAGTAGCTTCTACGAGTGTTGAATACTACGGCCATGAAACCTATTAGTGTTGCAACGAAGAGTATTATTATGCCCTGCCACCCGGCTAGTAGGTATGAGACCAATACTAGTAATCCCGCAACTATTATTGATACACGTATATAGTTTTGACCCGTAATAATCCTTGATATGATCTTTGAGAGATACACTACACCGATCAATGATATTCCGGCGGCGAGAAGTATTACTCCGCCGGCGTAGTAGAATTCAGCCCATGTCTTGGGTATGTATATTGATGATACTAGTTGTGCACCAGCGCCTCTCCTCAGGGTCGTTGTTGGGACGAATAATAAGAAGAAGGCGCCCACGTAGTACAGTATACGGTTAGCGCCTTGGCTAACTATGAAAGTGTCATCGCCCCTGGTACTAACCATGTGCCCTGCTACTAGTGCTCCCATACCACCAGTTATTACTGGGAAGAAAGCGGCTATTGATCCGCCGAAGGCTCCGCTAATAGTTCCATTGACTATATTGTAGGGGCTTGCTTCAACTTTATCCTCCGTCCTCTGTTTTGGAACAATTATCCTGGAGAAAATATTCTGTAGAACCCAGGGCATTCCGAAGAATCCTATGAACATAGGGGTTAGCCTTACATATGCAAACTCCGCTGGTACTACTCCGGTATTCATAATTATGAATCCCAGGATTCCAGCGGAGAAGAATACTATTATCCCTCCAATATTCTGCGTCCATGCAACCGCTAACCTTTTCCAGGGATTCTTCTCTCGATCACCCATCTTCTGCCATTCGCTCATAAACATGAATACTACTATGAGTACTAGGAACCATACTACGTAGGGTGCTAGTAGGTTGTATAGCGGTGATATTATATATGGTACAACTGTTAACCCCAGTGTTACAAGTATTATTGTACCACCTATTGCTCCCAGCGTTACGAGCCATAATGCTTCATGACCCCTACCAAGCACTAGGTATCTCTGGGTTGGGAACAGCATGAATACGAAGGATTCATCGGCTACACTCATATACACGGTCTGTATCGCTGATAGGTATACAAACGATACAAGTGCTCCTAGGGCGAAGTAGGGGAAGGCTTCGACGGGCATAATAGTGTATACTGGAGCTACAACGGTGATCAATGCTATTATATTGTATATGTGGAATCCCGGTATCCAGGATAATCCGACGCCAACTGCTATTCCCAGAAAACTCCACAAGATCACGGATAATGGATCGAGCATTAACTAATCACCTCCCCGCATACACGGAGTTCAAAGCTACCCGGTCCATTCATAGTCTCCCGGCTGTATTCCGGCATCCGAGTAGACAAGGATTACTGGGTGTAGTCCTTCGTAGAAGAGTATACCAGCTACTGTAATCTTCTCACCTGGTCTCAACAATTGTTCCTTATCTGTTGGTAGTGTTACCGAGGGATCTATCTTTACTGTTATAACGCCGGTTCCATCATCGATCTTTAAGGTATTCCCAGACACTTCCGTTACCGTGCCTTTAACTGCTACTATCTGGCCTACCAGTCCGCGGTTTAAGTTCCTTATTTGTTTTAGCGTTGTCGGGTTACCCTGGTATAGGCTTATATCAATAGCTTGGAGATATCTGTTCTTCCTGCCCGATACCTTCCCGGTTATTATTAGTTCTGATCCGGGAGCTCCGTGGAATGGATTAATGTCTCCATTATTGCAAACGTTTCAGATGTTTCCTAACGCAGATGTTGAACGAGTCCCGTACCAGTGCACAGCTACACGAAATACATCGTGC
>JALWZC010000080.1:27448-38407 GCA_027002875.1 Desulfurococcales archaeon | reverse complement strand
ATCTATTGATACGTACACGTCTATACTCCCCGTTGAATCGTGAACTTTTAACACGTACCATCCGGCACTAGTCGTTATGGTGTCTAGGTAAGCATCTATAATCACTTTCTCACCTAGCTTGTTCACAGCTTCGGATATCGGTGTTATTACGTGTATAGGCTTATACCTTGGAGTCTCGGGGATGCTGTAGCCATAGCCTGGGGGGACCTGGTTAGCCTGCATTACCCCCTGGGAAGAATACACTACTATCTCTAATTGGTCCATATAGGTTGTAATATAGCCTGCAACTATTACTCTACTACCATTAGTCCTCACTAGTTCCCGGAGATCAGGGTCTAAATAGTTGTAAGCGGAGCTCGGCATGAAGATTGTGATCTTGTATTCCGGGTGATCAGGGTCGGCTAGCTGGAACTTATATACACTACCGACGCTGCTAACTCCATGATAGTAGTCGCAGATCGGGCATCCGTAGGATTGGGGCGCTCCGCCCGTAGACGAGCTTGTTATTACTGTACCGTTTAAAGCCACCATATAACCGATCAAATCTCTTGTTACCTGGGAGGGGGTTAGGAGTGGCGATGGCCTCTTCTCCGTTATGTTAAAGTTTACCACAGCTATTGTCGAATCATTACACACGGCACCAATGATCGATGCCCTACTACCGGTTCCCACTTCAAAGGGGTTGAATTCTTCCTTGAATTGGCTTGATTGAAATATCGCGGTCGTATGATAGGTATCGTCGTATATTTCTACGAAGTAGTTTCCACTATTTCTATCATATGATATCGGCCCTATCCATACATTATCGATAGTCACGAATTTTCCAACGTATTCTTTATTATTAAATACTATTTGGTCAAGGGTAACTAAGCCGGCAACTTCCGTTGATACACGGATATCGCTGAGTCTATTAATGATTATTTCAGGCATGGTCCTATAAAGGTGTACCACCCCCCTGACCCTGACTTCCGCACCTATCACCAGCTTTTTTACTGTCTCATCATATTTCGGGTTAGGATGTAGTTCGCCAGTTTTCTGGTCTAGAACTCCATTTACATATTTTAAATAGTTTGGTAGTACTACCGTGATCGTGTCGAGTCCGGTGTTAATGTTTATGAGGTATAATCCGCTACTAGTTTTTCTCACGCTCACTATTGAACCATTTATTTCTACGTATTCTCCTACCATGTCAGTTGATATTGATGCTACGGGTTTAGGTTTTTGTATATCGTATATATGTGTAATTTTTAAAGTGTCAAGTGATTGAACTATTCCATAGGTGTAGGATTCTAGCACCCTTATCTGGAGCTCGGCCTTTACATGGTCTCCAACGCCGGGTACCTTGCCCAGAGCCAGGGCTCTCCTCGCGAGTGGATCATATATTCTCGCGCTAATACTCCCCGTTCCATCATTGATCGTGAAGTATACTGCAAACCTTCCTTGATTATCTACTCTAACACTAGGAGTCTCAGTAATATTGCCCTCAACAACAACTACAGCATAATTATAAAGATAATTACCGTAAACGTCTTGAATAGAAGCATATATTGCTGGCGAAGCTGTTGCTAGGTAGTAGACTACTAATAATCCTAGAACTACAAAGACGATTGATAATAGCTTAAACCTTGTTAGATCTATTTTCTTAAGCGGTTTTATACCGTGGTAGTATAGATCGTACTCGATGTTTAATAGGGGAAACTTCTTCAACTCTTCGTCTGGGCGTTTATCCTTATCTTCACCATTCTTATGGGACATATAACCCACCCAAGACTAAACCGAGTGGATATTAACGAGTGAAACCCGTTTATAACACGTAGTATCCCTGCAGGGGACGGAACATTAAACCTATGATTTAACGGGGTATATATATGTATATTCGGGGGTTATATGTATGGATTACTATAAACTACTCGAGTCATCCCGAAAACTAGTTAATGATACACTCGAGGAAGTACTGGGTGAAGCAGATAGGGAGGCTAAAGGGTTAAACGAGTACCTGGGCGATCTAGCCTATATTACGAGCGATTACACTTTAAGGGGTGGTAAACGCCTCCGGGCTTTCCTAGTACTAGTAGGGTACTGGTCTAGGAGTTGGGGTAGTGGAAGCCTCGACAGGATCCGATACGTTATGGCTGGTGTAGAATTCCTCCAGAGCTACCTGCTTGCACACGATGATGTTATGGATAGGGATACTATTAGGCGCGGCGGCCCCACAGTGCACGTGTGGTTCGAGGATAGGTGCCGGAAAACGGGCTTGATCGGGGACTGTGCACATTACGGTATATCACAAGCTATTACGGCTGGAGACTACTTGGAAGCCCTAGCAGTACACTCCTTTACTCGTTCCGGCTTAAGGGGGGAATTCCTCGATAAATTGTTATGGACTTATTCAAGGGGGTTACGCCTAGTAGCTTATGGGCAGTTCCTAGACGTTCTCATAGCACACAAGCCTTTAAAGCAGGTTAGGGAAGAAGATGTCTATATGATTCATAAATTGAAGACTGCATCCTACACCGTCGAGCTACCATTACACCTTGGATTAATAACTTCTGAGTATGATGGTGAGAGGCTCTTTAAGGATTTATCGAGCTATGCGATACCTGCTGGTATAGCGTTTCAGTTGAAAGACGATATACTTGGACTCTACGGAGACCCCGAGCTTACGGGTAAACCCGTTGGTAGCGATGTCAGGGAGAAGAAGAAAACCCTCCTAGTAGTAAAGGCTTATAATAATGCTTCAAGCGATGATAGGAGGTTTCTCGAGGAAATATACGACCATAAGAAGCCGGAGGATATTAGTGATGAAGACGTTTATAGGGTTCAGGAAATTGTCCGAAACACTGGTAGTCTAGAATATAATGTTAAGAAGATGGAGGAGCTTAGGAGGGAGGCTGTAGAGGCCCTTAATTCCTCGGAGGAGTTATCTAGTGAGGCGCGGGGCGTACTTGAATGGCTTCTCGAATTGTTTATTAAGAGGGAAAAATAGGCTTGGGTTAAGCTGGTTCTCCGAGTATTTTCTTTAACTCCTTAATCCTCTCCTCAACGCTCTTAATCTCTTCTTGAAGCTCCCTGAGATCTTCTTCTAGTAGTTTCTTATAGGCTTCAAGCATTCTCAGTTCTTCCTCTGGATTCATGGGCGGTACTGGGTATGTTGGCGGGTATTGGGGTATTAGCGCTGGTGGTTGTGGTATTGTCTGCTGTGTCTGTGGCTGCTGTACTTGCTGCTGGTAAGGTTGTTGGGGAGTCCATTGTGGATACTGTGTTGGAGGCGGTACTGGCGGTAGTGGGGGAGGCGGATAGCGCCTTATCATTTTCAAGTACCAGTAGTATGGGTTACTCATAGCAGGTTCACCATGGATTTATTATGATTAAATGCCTAGTAGTAGTATGGATAATAGTACCAGCCCCACCAGCTCCATGGCCCTGCCCAGTACCATGGGTACCAGCGTGTCCATGTATAGACCCATGGATTATACGGGTAATAGTATGGTGCCCAGTATGGTAGCAGGTATCTCCAGCACCATCCACGCCCAAATACCCAGCCAGGCCTCATCCATGGCGGTAGGTGGCTCCATGGACCGTTTCCGGGCCAGGGCCCTCTCCAGCCCCATCTCCAACCCATACTGCTCGACCCCCGAAGCACTTGTTTCTGTGCATATGCTAATATTTATTGGGAGTTATATACTTTACCTATTATAGGTTTATGTGCATAATCTAGTAATTACTTAACCGGGTGTAAAGCGTTGATGCGTAGGCGTAGGTGGAGGGGTAGGCCTAAGAAGCCCCGCATAATTTACTTTGAAGCTCCCTCACCGATAACATGGATCCCGATCATAAACGGGCTTCCGGCTCAGAAGGCTCCGCCCGTTGTTTTAGAAGCTGATGAATATACTGCCTACACGCTAGTCTATTATCATGGGCTTACACAGGATGAAGCTGCTGAGAAGATGGGTGTTTCCAGGGGCACTCTATGGAGGCTCCTAGATAATGCACGCCGGAAGATAGGCTATGCGCTGGAAAACTTAGCCCCGATAATCATAAATCCACCACAGAAAAACACTGGTTGATTAATGGTAGTTGAAATGACTAGGCGTAGGGGAGAGATTGAGGAGTGGGTTAAACGGGTATTCTACGGTGGCGAGAGGGATAAGTACGTGATCTATGTTAGGTGGAGGGAGGAGGGTGTGGAAGAGCTTGTACCTATACCTTGCAATATGATAACGGATGTCCGCAGAGGCTACATCGTAGTAGGGGAGGCTATGATACCCTTCCACAGGGTTGAGGAGATCAGGGATACTAGTGGTAGACTACTCTTTAAGAGGAAGAGGAAAAATATTGAAAAATAAGAGCTTGTTACGCGATCCTTTAGATCCAGCCGCGTAGCTTCATAGCACGTACTACGCGGTCGATAGCTATTGCATAGGCTGCTGCACGCATCGGGTGATCGCTGAACCTCTTCTGCCATTCATCGTAGACTCTGTGGAAGTTCCTAGTCATGATGTGGTCTAGCCTGTTTAGTGCTTCTTCATCGGTTAGCCAGCATCCCATACGGTTGTGGCTCCACTCGATCCAGCTCATTGTTACTCCTCCAGCATTTGCTAGTATGTCTGGTACAATTATTACTCCCTTCTTGAAGAGTATCTCCTCGGCTTCAGGCGTTGTTGGGCCGTTTGCTCCTTCACTTATAACCTTCGCCTTAATCCTGTCCGCGTTCTCCTTGGTTATTACGTTCTCGGTTGCTGCCGGTATTAGTATGTCTACGGGTAGTTCTAGTAGTTCCTCATTGCTTATGATCTTAACGTTGCCTTTCTTATAGTTGGTTACCTTCCCCGTTTCGGTTTTTACCTTGATAGCCTCCTCGACATCGATCCCGTTGGGGTCGTAGATTGCCCCGCTACGATCGCTTACAGCTACAACTATCGCACCCCACTCCTTCATGTACTTAGCCGCATATTGTCCAACATTTCCAAACCCCTGTATAGCCACTGTCTTACCCTCAACTCCACCGATCCATCTCTTAGCCGCCTCACGCGCTGTTAACGCGGTACCGTATCCCGTTGACACTATCCTTGCGTGTAACCCGCCTAGCTCTACTGGTTTAGCCGTTACTACTCCCCAAGCATTATAGCCAACGATCTTACTATACTCGTCGAAGTACCAAGCCATCGTCTGCGGATTAGTATAAACATCCGGTGCCGGAATATCCACATCCGGACCAACATCCTTAGCTATAGCGGCAAAATACTTCCTACTCAACTCCTCAAGCTCCCGCTGACTCAACTCCTTCGGGTTTACACGTACACCGCCCTTACCTCCACCATACGGTATTCCGGCGAGGCTGTTCTTCCAGGTCATCCACATTGATAAGGCTACTACTTCTCCCGGTGTTACGTCTTCCCTGTACCTTATTCCTCCCTTGTATGGTCCTAGTGCTGAGTTGTGCTGGCTCCTCCAGCCTAGGTATACTTCGATTTTCCCATTATCTCTCCTGACAGGTATCTTAACCTGTACGAGCTTCTCGGGGTGTCTGAGTACTTCAACTATTTCATCCGGTAATCCGAGGAGCGCAGCTGCTTCCTTTAACTGTTTTACAGCCATTTGATAGGTTGGATCGTTTTCGTATAGTGCCGCGAGTGAACTCATACTTATCACCTAACCATATTACTTCAATTATTAAGTATGCACTGCTCGCATATATATACTCTTTGGTTAAGTATATACGGTTAAAACATGTATTGGTGGGAACAATGTGGATATATAAGATATAACAAGTATATATATTCACTTGTTCAACATATACTTATACCTATACATCTATTACTAGTGGAAAACACTAATTTATTTTTCAGCGCTAAAGTTGAAGCAGTATATTTTTTCCCTTTACCTATATAGCAGCTCCTTAAATAGAATAGAGTTTCTAAGTAAAACTTTTGGAAAAGCATTTGATATCTAAGCGTTTATACTCCATCGTGTTATTCTGGTTGTATTATCTATATGGAGTGTTTAAGCTAATTTTTATTTTTCACTATGGATTATGGAGTCTGAAGGGGTGTTATTATGAGGGGGTGGGCGTTGTTTAGGCATTTGTGTGTTTTAGTTTTACTAGTGATGATTATTTCGTCTTTCTATCAACCATCCGTACTCGGTAATTTTAGTATGGATAACTATGTTGAAGTATATTTTATGCCTGTTGATGCTTCAAGAGTTCTTCATAGAATAGTTGAGTTGATAAATAATGCACATAGCTATGTATATTTAGCAACCTTTATTCTTGATGAAAGAGATATTGTTGATGCATTGATTAATGCTTCAAAACGCGGGCTTGATGTTAGGGTTGTTAGTGATTCCGATATCATGCGTGATTATCAGCAAGTTCTCCATCGCCTGGAGAATAGCGGTATTGGTGTTAAGCTTGATAATAGAGCCGGGGACTATATGCATGATAAATTCATCGTAATAGATGATAAGATCGTCATTACAGGGTCAACTAATTTCCGTGACAGGAGCTTCTACGGTAATAATAATGATCTAATCATAATACATGATCAAAACGTAGCCCTAAACTATAAGGCTGAATTCCTTGAAATGTATAGTGGAATATTCGGTAGTGGAGAGAAGACACTTCATCCAACCTCGAGGATCGACGGGTTAATCGTAGAGGATTATTTCAGTCCGGAAGACCATGTTGCTTCGAGGATCGAATCCTATATTGAACACGCTAATAAATCAATACTCGTCGCCGCCTACGTGTTCACGAATAATAGGTTGGCTAACGCACTCGTTAACGCGGCTTCTCGAGGCGTATCAGTCTACCTCGTCGTTGAAAGCTATAGTTTGGAGACTATTTCCTCTATGAAGAGCATAATAGATTACATGTCTAAGAACGGCGTCCATGTTTATCCGGATATTAACCCCTACACTATGCATTGCAAGTTTTTCATAATAGATGGTAAGATCGTAATAACTGGTAGCTATAATCCAACATATCACGCCGAGTATAGGAATGATGAAAACATTATAATAATCCATTCACGAAGAGTCGCGGAATGGTATAAGTGGTACTATTTAAACTATCTATTACCGAATGGTACCCGCCTCATTATAAGAGTTATTGACGACTCTGGAAACCCGGTCTCCGGAGCCGTCGTCAACGCGTTAGATATGGATACCGGCGGTAAAGCCTCGGGGGTGACGAATACGTCTGGAGTATCAGTAGTAACAATAACTAGTATGAGGCCGGGGCATCACGTGAAAATCACTGTAAGTACTAACGGGTTTTTCGGGGGCAGGGGTTCAGCTACTATCACCGTTAAACTGGGGCCTAATAATGTAACTATTATTGTTGAAAAGTATAATATGAGGATTCTCGTGTTTATCATAGGAATCATCGCTCTAGTCTCCGGCGTATTCGCGGTGGAGAAGTTATACTTCTTCTTTAAAAGAAGGAGGAATTAGAAGCCTCTTACAATGAGTGTCTCCGCAGACTCCTCGAGCGTCTTAAACATTTTGTCAACGCTCGCCTTTATTAATGGCGGATAAGTCTTCGGCTTAGGAATCTTCTCGCCTGGTTTAAGAGCTCCGCGACTAATAAGCTCCCTCTCTATTAATGCTTTAATAGATTCATCGGCGAGTACGCTATGGTATATTGTGGATAGACTATGCTTCATCATCTCAGGTATATGGGATTCATCTCTTTCTTCATGTATATGAGGGTTCCGGGGCTCTATCTGATATATTTCCAACCCCTTCTCATATACCTCTTTGGATCTCGGCGGTGCCTTTATACCAGTGTATTCTTCCAGCATGTATACTATCTGGTAGGGTTCTATACTGAAACCCGATGAGTATCCTATCCTATCTACTAGTTCTAGGGTCATTGCGTGTTCTCCCGAATTACTAGTTTTTATAATGTCTGTTTCGAACTTCGTAATCCTAGCTACGAGGAGGTTCATGAACTTATTGGTTATCTCCGAAACCCTACCCCTCCTCCTGAAGTAGAATCTTTTACCTACGAATTTCGTCTTATATGGCCATTTAATCCTAATCATCGTGTACGGTGTTTTAGACATGTAGAATCCTGCAGCATAAATGTTTACGTACTCGTTTACTGCCCCCGGTATATAGTTATCACTATCAATAAATCCAACGTATTTTCTCCCGAGATACTTGGATATCAACAGGCCTAAAACCATTCCCTCACCTTTACCATTCCTAACTAATCCATCCTCACCTAGTAAGTATGGGTATCCAGCTTCCGTCAATGCATCGCTCCAAGCTAGATCTCTCTGATGGATCATCAGGAAAGGCCTATGCGTCAACCGGTAGAATTGGAACACGGTGTCAAGCTCGATCCTATACCTATCTATCGGCTCCCTCCTACTATTAGAAACAATAACCAGTAAGGCGTCATGAGGTATACCGCTAAGTACCCCTTCTAGAACCTTCGGGTTCTCGTCTTTCACTGGTATTATGATCGTCATCTCGGAAATTATCTCTTCTAGATCTACACTACTAATACTAATTGTTCCAGGAACATCACCTTTAACACCACTACTCTTCCCACCACTCAGCTCGAGTACTTTCTGTAATTCATAGATTTTCAGCGCTCCAAGTCTTTCCATATATTTCGGCATCTCAATCCTCATCATTAACCACCCGGATCAAAGATAATGGTTCACCTAGTTCAATAATATATTTGTAACCTATCATTAAGATTATTCGTTAAATAGAAGTAATAAGTCCCCCCGCGATCACTGGGTGATGGATATGGTTGTAATCATAACTGATCTCGACGGATGCCTACTGGATCCATCGAACTATGATTATAGAGAAGCTACCCCTGTTATTAAGGAGGTTTTAAGAACGGGTATTAACCTAGTTTTCAATTCTAGTAAGAGTAGGGCTGAGCAGGAATACTTTAGGGAGAAGTGGGGTCTTAATAATGTTTTTATAACCGAGAATGGCGCGGCAATATATATTCCTTCAGATAAGGGTTATGAGAAAATAGTTAACGGTATTAGTCGAAGAGTTATCGAGGATAGGATTAGGGATATTATCGAGAAGACTAGGGACAGGCTTCTATGGCTTAGAGACATGGATCCCGTGAAGTTTTCCCAGATCATGAATTATCCATTAGAAGTTTCAAGGCTTGCCCTGGTCCGGGAGTATTCAACCCTCTTCCACCCATTACACCGAGAGCCGAGCTTCATTGAAAGGATCGTTTATGATATTCGGAGCCGTGGTTTTAACGTACAAACCGGGTCGGGGAGAGTATACCTCGTTACAGGCATGCATGATAAAGGCGTTGCAACTAGGCAGTTGAGGGAAAGGATTAGGGGAGAAGTATTTATCGGTGTAGGGGATGGATTAA
The DNA here is from genome assembly GCA_027002875.1 of Desulfurococcales archaeon. Taxonomy (GTDB): domain Archaea; phylum Thermoproteota; class Thermoprotei_A; order Sulfolobales; family Desulfurococcaceae; genus WAON01. The sequence continues at coordinate 29,037 of JALWZC010000080.1, read as the reverse complement.
ACGACTTACCAATGCTCCTGGAAACGGATTACAGTATCGTGCTTGGACATAGAGAACTATATGAGAGGCTTCGCAGCGTAAAATCCGTAGATAGCATCGTTTTCATTAAAACTAGGGGGCCTAAAGCCTGGTTGAAAGGTGTGAAAACAGTTCTGGAAAAGATCTAGGCCCCTCCCCTCATCCCCATACACCCCTACGGGTGTTATCGGGGAGGAACCCACCCTGACTCACAACTGATTAATTGTTAATGAATGCATTATAAATTTGCGAATTTGTAAAAAATATTGTTTTAACCTGGGAGCAGCCCTTCTTCTTCTAGTCTATCCGCTACCCATTTAAGGCCTAATTCTTCTAGTTTAGCTCTTGTCGGCCTACCCTTGATCCATCCGCGTAGCTTGTAGTATTCTGGGAGCATTTCATGTAGTCTTACCACGTGCCCCTTGCTCGGCCCTTCGGGCATTGGTTCTTCGAGTAGTCTCTTTGGTAGTGTATCGTATTCTTCTCCATCTCCGAAGCTTAAGACGTTGAAGGCTCTCTCAGCATTGTATATTCTTTCTCCAACAGTGTGTACTTCTTCCTTTGTAAAGTCCCAGCCTGTTACAGCTGCTATTATATCAGCGTATTCCTGGTCCCAAATTGCGAAGCTACTGAACTTGCATACGACCATTGAGTCGATTACTCCGAATACGTCCTGGAACTCCTTGACTAGTGCTGCTTTACCCTCCGTCTTGAACCTATCTACTAGCATTGGAACACCTAGTACTTCAGGCGAGATCATGTAGGCTCTAAGATGGCAGCCTCCACGGTTACTCGTTGCATACGCTAATCCGTGCCCCTGTGCTCCACGCGGATCATAGGCTGGTAGTTCTTGTTTCCTAACAGTCATGGACACTTCTGGTGCTCCATACTTGTTTGCGAGCCTCCAGGAGCCTTCTGCTAGATCATCTCCTATACCGCTCCTATACGCTGTCCTCCATGTTAGCTCTACTATCGCGTCTGGTGATCCCCACTCTACTCTTAGACCCCTTAGCTTCTCCTTGGGTATCTTGCCTAACTCTACTAGCTCCATGAGCGCGCCGATCGTGTTGCCCATACTGATCGTGTCCAGTCCTAGCTGGTTACATAGATTGTTTGCCTTAATAATTGCTTCCAGGTTATCTGTCCCCGTCTGTGCACCAAAAGCCCAGATAGTCTCGTATTCTGGGCCTCCACCTTCTCCTGAGAAGGGTGATTTACCGACCCTGCTGTACCTCGCACATGTAATCATACAGCCCCAGCATGATTCCTCGATACTCTTCTTTTTATCAAGGTATTTCTCCGCTAGTGTTTCACCACTAATCTTCTCGGCTCCCTCGAATACTCCTGTACGGAAGTTTCTCGTCGGGAACAAACCTGCTTTATTAATAATATTTACCAGGATCGCTGTTCCAAGCTTCGGCAACCCCTCAGCCGTCACAGGATTTGTACGGTGCTTCATAGCAATATTCTTCACTACTTCCCGGAATTTCTCAGGGTTACCTATGGGAGGCTTCATGTGCCCCCTAACGGCTATTGCTTTCAGTTTCTTGCTTCCAAGTACTGCTCCGTGC
>JALWZC010000080.1:11016-27438 GCA_027002875.1 Desulfurococcales archaeon | reverse complement strand
CCCCTACCAGCTGCTCTCGATTTATCATTTATAATTGCGGCGAATCTTACAAGGTTCTCTCCGGCTGGCCCTATAGCTGCGACTTTTATCTTTGAAGCTTCATCCTTACCTATTTCCGGTGCTAGTTCTTCTTGTATCATCTCGGTAGTAGACCAGACGTCCTTACCCCATAAGTGGCTTGCATCCCTAAGCTCTGCTTTCCCATCATGTATCCATAGATAAACAGGTTTCTCACTTACATCTTCGACTATTATATAGTCGAATCCAGCGAATTTCAGCTCAGGACCGAATTTTCCACCACTCTGGCTATCGTGGACAGTGTCTGTGAGCGGTGACTTCGTTACGCTACACCATCGGCCGGATTCCGCTACGCCTGCGATACCGGTTACCGGGCCCGTCATTATGAATATTTTATTCCTCGGACCCAGGGGGTCGGCTTTAGGATCTATTTCTTTCAGTGCTAAATATACTCCAAGCCCTCTACCGCCAATCCATTTCCTAAGGATTGATTCGGAGGGTAGTGGTTCAATTGTTAGTTTTCCCGTCCAAAGATTCACTCTAAGGACTCGGCCCATATATCCTCCGGGCAAGTCTTACATCTCCACAAACCTATACGATTATATATTGTATGGATTGTTTTAAATAAATTTATTTCATCCAGCATCTATATTTATGCTCGGCTACGTGTATATACTGTATATACTTTTACAATTAATTAGTTGGAGGAGTATATTCAGTGTCCAATAAAAATAATGGACAGTTTAAGGATGCTTACTGGCTGGTAAAGCTTAGCCCGGAAAGCCGGCCCGACGAGTTAATGATCGAGCTAACAACTAAGTGCAACTATGACTGTATATACTGCTTCCGAAGGAGGATGATTAATGAGAAACTAGAAGATATGCCCTACGGGTTAGCGGTTAAAATACTAGATGAAGCATGGAGTCTCGGAGTAAGTAGGATAAGCTTTTCGGGGTGGGGGGAGCCGCTGGTTAATCCCCGAGCAATTGATATTATCCGGTATGCTAAGGAGAAGGGGTTCTGGGTACTCTTAAACACTAATGGGTATTTCCTACCCGATAAACTAGGAGAACTCTACAAGTTGAAGCTTGATAAACTCGTGGTTAGCATCGACTCCCCCTACCCCGATACTTACAGCTTGATCAGGATCGGCGGCGACCTTGCAAGGCTTATAAAAGCACTATTAAAACTTAGGGATTGGAGGATTAGGGATTCAGCCCCCTACCCCGAGGTGAATATCCAGTTCACAATTAACAGGTATAATTACAGGAATATCATACCAATGATCCAGCTAGCGAGAGAACTAGGTGCTTCCCGTATAACTGTTTCAAACATCATCCCCTTAACTCCTGAAATGGAGGAGAGCCTAGCATGCTACATGGATAAAGACTGCGTAGAGGAGGTTGAGAAGCTCAAACTAGACATAGCCCGGTACAGTCTAGATACAGGTGTTGAACTCCACCTACCAAACTTTTCCCCCTCGTATAGTGAGAGATTCTGCCCATTCGCTCAAAACCATGCATTATTCATCAGGTATGATGGATTAGTAGCTCCATGTATATACTATGCACACCATTGGACGAACACGTTGTTCGGAGTACAACGGGAGATACACCCGGTGATAATCGGTGATTTAAAGAAGGAGTCTTTGAAGAGTATCTGGATGCATAACATGCTACTATTCAGGTTTAAAACCTACTATATGGATTACCCATCATGCCTAGACTGCCCCCTAAAAGAATACTGCAACTTAACACTAGACAACCAACAGGACTGCTGGGGTAATACTCCAACATGCAGCCACTGCCCCTACTCGAGGGATATGGTTAGATGCCCCCTGTAACAATAATACATTCGTGGGGATAGACTTGCCCGTTGAGATTACTGTGAGGGTCTATACAACCCTCCCAGAGAAACTAGGATGGAGGGTTAAGAAGCTAGTATTCGATAAAGAACCCTCTATAAAGGATGTCCTCGAGAACCTACCAGATCTAGCGCGGGCAATCGAGGAGTATAAGGAAAAAGGATATGCACCAATAATAATGATTAATGGAAGAAGAATAGAATTCCTTAATGGGTTAAATACATTGTTAAAAAATCGCTGTGAAATAGATATATTTCCACCTTCAGCGGGAGGTTGAAGTATTGTTTTGGGGGTTATTGGGTCCTGGAGGAAGTGATGGATCGCCTATCTGCAGTGAGAAATCTATCACTAATGGTAGATCATTAACATTATAGGCTTTAAATACGTTTTTGGTTATAACCAAGTGTACATCGCCCGTTAAATCATCTCCTTTTATAACGGTGTATGAAATTTGTATTCCAGAAGCGTAACAGTTAATATACCCGTAGCCAACTGAAGAAGCCATACTAATTATGAAGCTTAGCAGATTAGATGCTCCAAGCTTTTGTATGAACATATTTAAAAGGGTAAGGTATATTCCAACACTAACAGAAGTAAAACTACTGTAAGACCTATTAGATAGCGATTCTTTCTCAGTATATAATACCATTGGTTCATTAGGATAAGGTTTATAGTTATTGTTGATGTATCTATCAAATAATACAGCCCCTTCCGAAGCCCATTCTAAGTTACCGACTATGTCAGGTTTTTGATTAGTATAGTGTTTCTTTATGTTTATAGGATCCCAGTATACATAATAATATGGTGTAAATACAGGGTAAGGCGTCACTACCCAGTAGTCAACACCGTTCACCGTCTCACTTGTTATTCTCCATTGAAGAAGCATTGAATCGTAAACAAAGTGTATATCTGCATTAACAGCCTCTATATATACATAATGTTTTGACTCTTTGGATAAACGTGCCGTTTCCTGTATTTGACCTAGTAAAGTTGTATTATATGGAGATACGAAGTGGCCTAAGAATGTCCATCCGTGGACATAGTAAGCATATAGGAATGCCGAGTATTCTAGCTCCGACTGGATAGGCTGAGAAGTATCAAAGTATGTAGCACCCATACCAGCAATCGTTAAGTTTAAGTAGAGGTCAAAACCATCAGGGTACGTATCTATCCAGTCTATTACACCACTATAAATACCAAACTTATGCGCGATCCTATTAACAAGTGTTTCCATAGACATAAATCCTTGGGGACCTAAGTAGTCGTTAGCCCAAGCTGTTACTTCATCGAGAGTGAATGAGGATTTCTTAAAATAATATTTTACGCTATAAGTGGTAGCAATGTATTTCCATATCATTGATTTTGTATTGTTATCTAGATAGTTGCTTTCTAACCTATTATTCCAATCTGATGGGGGATTGTTCTGGGCGTTATATAGATCTTCGTAAATTACTGAAGTATAATAGTCGTCATTTGTAGGTTTAAGAACTGGTTTTTCATGGTTAATCACTTTTCTCTTAATAAGAAATTTCTCGAAGGAATTGTATAGATCATTCATTAAGAATAGTTTTGGATGCATAATATCTATCTTAATAGTACCACTATACGCTTCTAACGGATTATTAACAGCTAATTGAACAGCTTTGCTATATTTATATCCTTTGCGTAAATAATATTGTACCGGTCCATAAGATGATGAATAATAGTAGCTATTTCCTTTATGATCTATTACATATAACCATACGTAAAGGTAAGGTAACCATGCAACATGCTTATATTCTTTTCGCCTATGTTGTCTATACCATTGATCCCATTCACGAACTGGTTCAGATATGTCAATAATCTTTTTTATAGTACCATGTTTGAGTACAAACGACTTCAAGAATGCACCCTGTGGTGTATTCATTACAATTTTTTCTTCTACGATATGGTCCTCTCCGAGATCAACACTAACCTCCAGCTCGGACGGCGTATGAGAGTTAACAACTAGGACTGCTAGTAGTGTTGTTGCAATCATTACTGATACGAGTATTGCCTTATACACTCTTTCCACCTGTTTATTATTGTTTATATAAAGTATAAAAAAGTTTGGTTAAACGAATATTTAACATTACAACAAATACAACTACCCAATATACAGCGTGATGATAATGATCTTAATATGGAGAATTATTTGCATCCCTGCATTATCTATTCTATGCAATAAGTAAGTGAGTTTAATTTGGTATCAGGCCTCACACGGTTCTTCATCGAGTAACTTCTTTTCTCCGCACCGAAGTCGTTCATCATCCAATAAACAATCATGTGTTACCAGTATATTTATTGTGTCCTAAATACATTGACAAGAATCTTAGCGATAAATATTGATGGTGTAGTAGATTATGAGTGTTCAGAGAATAGTTTTTGGGCCTGTGCCTTCTCGTAGGCTAGGTATGAGTCTGGGAGTAAATAATGTCTTTGAGAAGTATTGTAGTTATTCATGTGTATACTGCTCTGCTGGACATACAACACACTTGATCATTGAGAGGATCAAGTTCTACGAACCGGAAATTATAGTTAGAGAAGTTGTAGAGGCTTTGAAGGTTAAAAACGTAGACGTAGTAACCTTCGTTCCTAACGGCGAGCCTACGCTGGATGTAAATCTCGGTAAGGCTGTTAAGTTGTTGAGAGAGAAGATCGATAAGCCTATTGGGATAATCACTAATTCATCGCTTATTTACCGCGAAGATGTTAGAGGGGAACTGTTACTCTTCGACATTGTTTCGTTAAAAGTTGATGCTGTATCTGAGAATATATGGAAGAGGATTAATAGGCCTCATCCAAAACTAGTTCTCAGCGACATTCTTAATGGTATACGGACGTTCTCGAGAAACTATCATGGTAGATTGTTTCTAGAAACTATGCTTGTAGAGGGGTTTAATGATAGTATTATTGAAGCAGAGAAGATTGCAACATTTATTTCGGAGTTAAGATTTGATAAGGCATATATTGCAGCCCCGATCAGGCCTCCGGCGGATCAATACGTTGTTCCTCCCAGAGAAGATGTAATCATGAAGATATACGGGGAATTCGTTGAAAAACTAGGAGAAGAAAAAGTTGGGCTACTCATTCATCCCGAGAAACCCTTATTCGGCTTCACCAATGACTTGGTAGAAGAGATCGCTAGGACTATCTACGTCCACCCTATCCCGGTAGACTATATCTATAAGTTGGCTAGTGATAGAGGCCTAGATGGTAATAGGGTTATCGAGGAGCTCGTAAGTAAGGGTTATGCAAAAATAGTAAGATACCTGGACAAAGAATTCGTGGTTCCAAGTGTTAGGCGTTAATTTCATCAATATAATATTAGGATAGCATAATAGAGTAATGGAGATAGAACGTGGAGGGGGTGCGAGGGTTTGAAGCCTGCAATCATAATTATCGACATGCTTGAGGAATTTGTTCATGGGAGGCTTAAAAGTCCGGAGGCTGAATCAATTATACCTGTTATCAAGAAACTAATAGCTATTGCTAGGGAGAAGCGTGTTCCCATTATTTATGTTGCTGATAACCACTTTCTTGTAGATCACGAGTTAAAGGTTTGGGGGCCCCACGCGTTAAAGGGTTCTAGTGAAGCACGAATTGTTAGAGAACTCGAGCCCGGCCCCAGCGACTACGTCTTGTATAAGCGGAGCTACAGCGGTTTCCGAGACACTGGGCTTGACATGCTTCTCAGAGATCTAGGTGTTGACACCGTTATTCTAACGGGGATTCATACTCATATATGCGTATTACATACTGCATGGGATGCATTCTACTACGGTTACGATATTATCGTTGTAAAAGATGGAGTTGCAGCATTTAGTAAGGAAGATCACGAGTATGCTTTGAAGTATATGGAGAAAATCTATGGTGCAAAACTATTATCCAGCCAGGAAGTAATACAGCTAATTGGAGGAAAGAAATGAGCCTAGACTATTGTAAGATAGCAGGGAGAAACAATTATGATATTAGCAGTTACACATATGCAGTCATGGTATTATATTGTGAGGAGAAATGCTTGGGACGCATAAAAGCTTCCCGCATACTAGGATTACCGGAGAGGCTTATACGTAGGATACTGGATGAGCTAGTTACTAAGGACTTACTCGTTAGGAACGGGAAAAACACGTGTATATCGGAAAAGGTACTCGTAATCCTGCCACGTATTCACAGAGTTAAACACGGAAAATACTGGATCACCAGTTACAATGTCGTAGATACACGCGTCTTAAAGAATATTAAGGAACATGTAACGGGTTTTAGGGATCTATTACTTCTTCATACTGGTGATCCGAGGGCATTCGAAGTCATAGGAGTTATGGATGGCGAACTAGTATTTCCCGGTGTGCCCGATGAACTCTCCCATAGATATAGTGAATTAATAAGTAACACCCGGATAATGAAAAACAGGGAACCCGGCATTGTTATAGTGTGGAACAATTACAAGCCCTTCATTTATGATGGTTATGTTTTAGATTCTATTTGCAGACTCGGTTAATGATTTATATAATGGTACTAGGAATTCATAATCCTCAGTAGAAACCCTCATCAACCGGATACCGTATACTTCCTCAAGGATTCCCTTATTCTCTAGAAAATCGCTCCGCTCCCCATTGAAAACTACCCTGCCACGATTTAGAACTATGAAGTGTTCGCCAAGCTGGGATCCAAATATTATATCGTGTGTTGTAAATATAATGGTTCTATTACTGGATAATTTTCTGAGGTGCTCGATGAGTTCGGCCTTAGCACCTAGATCTATGTGATTATCGGGCTCGTCGAGTAATAGTATTGGCGTTTCCTTAGCAATAGCCATAGCTAGTATTACTCGTTGAAGTTCACCACTGCTAAGGGTTTCAAGCCTTCTCTCTAAGAGGCTTTTTAAGCGGAGTGTTTCAGCAATTCTCAATACTAATTCAATATCTCTTTTAGATTCAAAGAATTTAGAAGAATCCACATATCTAGACGTTAGTAATGCATCAATCACTCGCAGGTTTAAGAGGCCTACCGGCTGTATCGGTGATGCATAGGCGAATATTCTAGCAATACGTCTAGCGGGCTTATCAGTTAGTGCTTCTCCATTTAGGAGTATTCTACCATGATATTTTGTCCGGTTCATTAGTGTTTTGAATAGTGTTGTTTTCCCTGCACCATTTGGTCCCAGGATACATGTTATCTTGTCTAATGGTATCTCTAATTGCCCCACATCGAGTGCTTTATACCCGTTGTAGTATACTTTAACATTCTCGAGCTTGATCATAGGCTTCTGCCCTTAAACCTTGATATTATTAGTAATAGGAAGAAGGGGGCTCCGATCAGGGATGCGACTGCACCAGCAGGTATTTCCCCGGTAATCGTAACCAAGTATATTCTCGATAGATCATCTGTTAATAATAATATGAGCCCCCCGATCAGGCTTGATAAGGGGATCACTAAGCGGTTATCACTCGTCCCCAACATAAACCTAGCTATATGGGGGGATACTAGGCCTATAAAACCTATGATTCCAAAGAGTGATACGATAATGCTTGAAGCAATACCGGAAATGATGATAGCGGCTCTCCTAATTGTTCGGGGATTATATCCCAGCTGAGCGGCATAATCATCGCCGATCAGCAATGCGTTGAGGGGTTTTGCTAAGGGGTAATAAGCCGCGGCCACTATGACTATTGAGAGAGTAATATGGGGTATGTATCTGGGCGATGAAGTTATAAAGGAGCCTACTAGGAGGGTCAGCGCGTAGGGCTGCCTTGTAAGGATAAGGTATGATAGGAGTATCGATGCACCGCTGAAGAGGGAGTTTATCCCTATTCCAGACAATATGTATGCTACATCGGAACCACCAATTTTCTCAGCTATAATAACAGTGATTGCTAGCGCGGTTAAACCACCGATAACTGCTGATGCAGGTATAATTACTAGGGAATACGATTCTATGAGTAAGACTGATAAATAAGCGGCAAATAACGCACCACTACCTATTCCTAGAATATAGTGGTCGACGAGTGGATTCCTTAGGGAAGACTGGAGATAGGAGCCCACAACGCCTAGTATGAAGCCTGATAGTAAAGATTCTAAAACCCTATAGAAACGGTATCTTAGAAGTAACGGGTTAGAACCCCCTGGACCTGCTTGGAGGGAGTAATAGGATGCTATGATTATTATGGATGAGAATATTAAGGTAAGTAGGGAAAAGAGCTTTATTTTATTCAAAATATCCACCGCTCCTCGTCATGATGACTTCTTGAAAACTATATAGCCGCTTCCCAAGCCTATTATAAAGGCCGCCACGATGTACACGATCGTTAGTGCATCGAATCTTGGGGCTTGTGCATTATTACTGGATGCAGTATTCGTTCCTGGGAGGTTTGGAGTAGTAGTTGTTGGTACGGGCATCGATGGCGTTGTAGTAGTTGTTGGGGTTGTTTCGGTTCTCTTATTTTCTTCGGTATTGCTTTTGACTGGTATGTTTGTTTTGAGCGTTTTGTAGAGGAGTGCTGGTAGCTTTATTATTAATGGACCCGGCCTGCTCATGGCGTCTGTTGTTTCCTTGTCTAGGTGTATTATTTTTGAGTTTAGAGTGTATAGTCCGGATTGTTTTAGGGTGTTATTGTCTACTTCGCTTGAAACAAGTATTATGCTGGGGTTCCATGAAGCAATCTGTTCTATGCTTACAGCTTTCCAGCCAATAACGTCTGCAGCGTTTCTTAATCCTAGCCTTGAGAGTGCATCGTCTATGAATGTCGACTTACCAGCTACCCATATACCATTGTATACTCCGACAACTACTAGAAACGTCATGTTCTGGTAGGGTGTTAATTTTGACCTATAAACGCTGAAACTATCTTCTACCTGTTTAATGAATTCCTGTACCTTGTTTGTCAGGTTGAATATCTCCGCGATTATGCCTACGTCTTCATATATGTCTTGGAGAGACTTAGCGGAGCCCCCGTTTAGGTATACTACAGTTATATTGTAGTCTTCGAATGTTTGTAGTAGTGGTTTATGTGCTCCTTTATCAGCTATTACTAGGTCCGGGTTTAGAGAGATTATCTTCTCGATTGATATAGCCGACCACCAATAACCACCTACATCAGTTACGTTGTGTTCCTTAGCGATTGTTGAGATATTATAGTAAGGGTCGTTGATCGATATGGAATCCATACCAACTACTCTATCACCAAGCCCTAGGTAGAATAGTAGTTCTGTTATACTCGGCGCTAGGGAGACTACGTGTTTAGGCGTGGATTCTATGGTTACTGTCCTTCCTAGCGCATCCGTTATCGTTATTGACTCAGCTATTGGTATGTATGAAGCTAAGACTAGGAATGCAATGAGTAGTATTCCAGCGTATTTAACATATTTCCTCATTTCAAACACCGGCTTGGACGAATTGTCCAAGTACTCCTAGGATAGGAGCATGTTCCTTAAAAACATAGCGGCTAACGGCGAAGTCTCGATTTATGGGTACTCCTTCTTAGACCTGTATTCTTCATAAAGCTTCTGGGGAAGATGATCTATATAATGCAGAGCATCGAGTTCTAATGGGTGAGGTTTTGCAACGATTATTATCGAGTGCGGTGGCGGCGGGTAATTATATATACCTAGATTTTTCAGTTTATCAGCAGTCAGTCTTTCCTCACTACTACCTAACCTGGCCGCACCGATAGCTAAGTATTCACCGATTATCTCCTTCTCATCAAGTTCTAAGAGTATCTCGACTGCTTCCGGTATAGTCATAGCTTTATCCTTCTCCAGCTTCAAGTCTAGGAGTACTAGCGTGTGGAGGTTTCTCTCGATGTTTCCATAGATCGTCTCTAGTGTACTGTAAGGCTTGAAGGCTTCCGGATATACTAGTGTAGTTGTCTTTCCAAATCTATATGCTTGTAAACCAGTTGCAGATGCCGCTACGGAGTATATTGATATGTTATGTATTACTCTAACCTCTACACCTCTCATCAGTGCTTCAAGCCTTATAGCATCATGTGTCGTTGCTATAAATGGGTCTCCGGGAGCTATTACTGCTATATTCATCTTTGAAGCCTCTTCAACGATCCTCTTAATCCCCCCACCCTCCAACATGTCTCGATCGGCAATAACTAGTTCCCCTAAGTAATATTTCCTGAGAATTTCAGGTGAGAACCCCGGTATTATACTCGTATACCTGTCTAGGTATGCTTTATCAATGGTTTTCAGGGCTTCAATAGCTTCGAGGTTCAAGTGTTTGGGGTTCAGGCCTAAACCTATGAATACTAGCAATTCTCCTACTCTACCCTGCTATCTTATTATTTTCGATACTTTTCTAATCGCTACTACTAGCAATATAATGGATGCAGTAATTATCACTAATACTATTATTAATGGTATTAGGTTCGACCAGTTCATCGAGGATGGTATTGTTTGTTCTCCTATGATTGCTTCTATGTTTGACGCAAAAACAAGTCTAACCTCGTATTCAAGGCTCCCAGTCTTAGAGTTTACAAACGACATCCTGAGCAGTAGGCCTGTTTTTTCCTCTAGGAATGCCGTTGTATTATATCCCTTATAGTTCGTATGTAGTTGTAAAGCCCTTATCTTATAAACTACTCTCGTCAAGTTCAGTATATATATCGAGATGGAAACTAGTTTCATCCTGATAGTTGTATAAGCATATGGTTTCGTCGGGTCCGTTCTGGGGATCAACTCATACACTGGTACGGGCATATAGATTGTGCCGTAGCCGCTGCTTCTAATTTCATCTACGCGTAAACCTGCTGGTAGAGGTATTACTTGCATTAGATTGTATTCGGGCAGAGTTGTTTGATCCCTTACAGTTCGAGCCCCGAAATAGGAGACTTCGAGAGTGTACATTAATCCCTGAGAACCTAGGAATACGTCTTTCACTGTTACGGTATAATATGCTTTCTCCTCCCCACTCCGGGTTCTATGAACTACTTCATACGTTAGAGACGAGCCTTTAACCAGTAGTTTTTCAAGGTATGGATTACCAGTTCCAGATACAATTATGGGCGAAGCGACGAGTAATAATAGGGCAAATACTATAATCCTAGACTCGGTTTTCATCCCAGCAATTCCCTTATATATCCCTAATATCTACCCTTACCAATCCAGTAATTAATCATGTTATTCATGGATTATATCGCTTCATAAAAATGTATTATTCTAAGCCGGGTTGTTTTTCAATTAATGCCTTTACAAACCTTAATATCTCCTCTTCCCTACTCGGAACTCTTACAGAGTACGCCGTGAATTCGCCGTGTACTATTGAACCAGTCTGAGGATCCGGGAATAATGCCCATAGCTTTATCCATGCAGCCCGGTAGCCTTCTATTTTCTTATACATTAAAACCTCCCGTGTCTTCCACATGTATACTGGTGCGTATCCTTCCTCATGATTAATCTTTACTGGTTCCAGTAAGTTTACAACGGTTATACCGTCTTCTTTCCTTACAACAATGTATCTCCGGCTTCTCCTATAGATCGCTATATATGGTGGCGCGGGCTTCTCCAATAATTCACCATCGGTTACTCCAATCGTTTCAGCGATCTTAGACGCTAACTTGTAGAATTCCAGCGCTCCCCTATACGTTTTGCCTGCACGATAGTATGAGTAAAATGCTACAATGATCATCATAGGTGCGAAAACATAGGTTAAAGCATCCAGAAGGGATAAGACTAGCTGTCCATGCCTTAAGACTGTGAATGCTATTAAACCAGTAATTGTAAGAATTACAGCGACAACAACGCCAACAGTTGCTATATATGACAGTGTTGAAACCCTAACTAAGCCAGCATAGTTTTCGGGTTCATCATTTATCTTCATTTCAATACTCCACTTCGATGCTTGTCAATATTCTTAATTAGTATGAAGACTAGTGATACCAATAAAAGTATTGGAACATTTACAGGTTCAGGTAATGGTGGAGTCTTGCTTCTAATGTATATCGTTGTTGTATTACTTGCATCTAGATAGCTCCTATTACCTACATATATTACTTCAACCATGTATAGGCCGGATGGGTAATTGGAGAGGGTGATCGATGCTTTCCCATTACTCGCAGTCTCCACTATATAGCTATGTTTATCTGAGTATAGTTTTACAGTAATATTACCTGGAGCCGGGTCTCCGAGAATTGTAGACGTATGTACTACTAGTTCCGAACTATACTGTTCAACGCTTATCTTCACTGGTTGAGGATAAACAACAACCCTTGAAGCTGTGCTAAGCCTTACACCATAATAATAAGTATATGCATATACTTTGTGAACACCCGGATCCCGGAATTTTACAGTAATAGCCTCACCGGGTTTAACGCTAGCCTCATACTCGTTGTCTATTATTATATGAATGCTGCTTAGTTGTGTGTTTGATGTATTAATTAACGGTTTTACGAGTACGGGTATTAGCGTGTAAGTATAATAACTCGACCCCCTTATCTTAACCAACGGATCAATCATTAGTCTCAAACTGGTTTTTAGCGGTAAAACCGATATATTCCACGATAGTTCTGGGTTTACGTATGCTCTCCTATATCTAGTTATGTTTAAGTGAACAGTATAGTTTCCCGGTTTAAGATTCGACGTGTTAATTATCATTGTTGAAGTATTACTGTATCGTTCCCATATGATTGATTCATTCATCAAAATTATGCTATAGGGCGCTGTTAAAGGTCGTAGTTCCTCTCCGGCTTCCTCGTATAGTGACGTTTTTACTGGTTTCCCCTTTATAACGGAGGTGTTACCAACATGTATAATCTTAAGTTTTAAAATAGTTATCGAGACCTTATCGTATGCTTTAGAGTAGTATATGTTTGAAGGGATATATTCTGCACTAATAGTTATCGTAGGCGGTAGAACGACAAATTTATTGATCTGGGCTTGGCTCCAAGGCTCTACCAGCATCGCTTCTGATGTCTGATTGTTTATGGTTTCGAGGTGTATTTTTCCCTCGTAGAGTCTTTCTCTAACCCATTTATTCCCCATCAGTTTGTAGTAATGGGCTTTTATCGTTATGTTCAATGGGGTTAGTGCATATGTATAATTAACAGCTTCTATATTGATCGTTACAGGGTACTTTAATAACTGTATAATAGTCATATTCCTCGAGGCTTCATAGTATTCATTACCATTAAAACTAATCGTTAACAATAATGAACCGGGTTTTAAACCATGTATTTCCCCAATATAGGTACCGGGTATATCTACTGCTTTCATTACATCCTTTATTATTGTGTCGTTGTTCCATGCTATCATGGTTAGATTTTTGACTAGTGATACAGGCTTCCATGAGCCATTTATATCCATAGCTTCTAGTAATGCTTTTATCCTTAGAATAGGCGTGTACGTGTTTGGCGTTAAATATTCATTAGCTGGCTCTATTATTGTTATCCTCGTTTTATATTTTACAGTGAATAATGTAATATTTATCGTTTCATCAAATACTACTTTTTCGCCCGGCCGGTTTGATAGTAGAGTATCATTAATGTAGTAGGATGTCGTTGTTTTTATTTCCAAGGTGTAAGTACCGGGTTTATCTAGTAGTATATTATAAGATTGCTTGTTTGAACCATTAATTGATCCTAGATGTTTAGTAGCATTATTGTATAATAGGTAAAAATTGGTTGTTGATATAGGTGTTGTCCTTGTTATTGCTTCAAGAGTGATGTTTCTCCCAATTGATGCGTTTCCTCTTACTATGATGTTGATCGTTGGATGTTTGAACAATAGAATCCATGCTTTCCCTACATATGTATACGGAGGATTATGGCTAATAGTCACAGGTCCATAACTCCACGCAGAGTAAGAACCCCGTTGATATTGAATAATCGAGAAATACTCCGGGTACCCGTCGTGATCGATGTCTAGTCTTATTACTGGTCTAAGTATTGGGGGGTTCCAATAATATTTAGTTTGCGGGTACGGGGAACTATGAATCTCCATATGGAATTTTACAATTGTATTATTTACTTTAATGTATGAGGCTGTAATCAAGTAGTTTTCGCTAGCCAGTACTGGTAAATAACGTGTGTTATGGTAGTTGCGTGGTACGATATGTATTATTTTAGGTATCCATTGATTATTAACATACCTATAATCTATTGCTAGAGCCCTCTCCTTTAACCGTAAATTCCCCGTGTTTTTATCTTCAGCTATTCCGCCCACTATGATGCGTGTCTTATTGATTATCTTGATAGATGTTATTGCTCGTAATACATAGTTATTTATTGATTGCCCGATAAACATGTATTTTTTATAGGCTGATGTTTTGAGGTCTACGATCATTACTCCTAAGACTTTCTCGAATCGCGCCTTATCCCTTACGAAGGGATGGTATCCGTAAATTGTATCGACCGGTGATTTAACTATTGTTAAACCATACGGTATGATAACTATCTCATTATCAATGTATATATCCGAAGACTGTATCTCGTAGAAAAAGTAGTTTGATGTAATAGCTGTTACTTGTTCAGAGTGTGTCTCGGGGCTGTGGGGCGGCATTCGTCTAGGGATCAATATCATGTTGTCGCTTGGTGTATTAGGTTCTTGAAGGTTTATTGATCTCACTAGCGTGATTGAGCCGTTGCAGCTGAGTATGAATAATTTATCTAGGCCCATCGGGATATATATTAGCTTATCTTTATCCATCATGTATAGATATGCTTCATAGTTTGTAGTAATATCATTTGTTACTATATACGCGCGGGATCTAACTTTTTCCCGGTAAAATACCGTATACTTTATGGATAAAGTTTTCAGGTCTATTTCCGCTACTCCCAGTTCCGTGTATGATGCGTCTCTAGTGTATATGTATAGGTTTAACAGGCCTGGTATGTATAAAATATTTTTTCGTAATACATATGTTTTCGATATAAGCACTGTATTAAGTATTCCAATGATCCTAATAGTATTATTTAATGGGTACCATATCTTAACTATTGTTTTGATCCTATTTCTATAAACGTGGATATAATAGTTTGCATCGTAAAATACATGATCTATTAACAAGATATAATCAACGACCCCGTCGCCATCGTGATCTACTAGTATTGGGTTATCAAACATGTTCGTGGCTTTGACTTTTGCATATATTCCCTTATTCCAGCTCCATATGTAGATCCCTTTAAGCGTCCAAATTACGATATCCGGGTAGTAATCATTATCAATATTAGTTACCGTAAAGTTCTGTATCTGCGAGTTATAGTATATTGGTGTGTTCGTATCTAGAATGATCTTTTTCACCGGGTAATATGAATTGTATAGGACTATTGTTTTATTAATCACGGTTTTTCCATCTGTCACACTGTTCGCGTATTTCGTCGTTACTGGTAGTACTTGTAAAGGTATTGAAACGCTTATAATAATTATTAACAGCATAATGACTATTTTCACCATTTTTAGCCACCGTAGGAATAGGGGGAATTATTTATTGTCGGTTATTGAAATGGTTTTATAGCTTGGAGGGGTTTAGGGGTGGGTGAAAGTATTAGTGCTGTATACGTTAAGGCTGGCGGTAGCTTTATAACATTTAAAGATAAGCCAAATAAACTAAACCCTTCCGGTATCAGTTCACTAGTAAAAATAATGAAGAATGTAAAAAGTTCTAGTTTCAAAATTGTTCTCGGAAACGGTGGCGGTAGTTTTGCACATCCGGTTGTTGAAATGTTTAAGGATAAGGATCCTGTTGATCTACTTGTACATTGTCAGAGAGCTACGCGTTTGTTAAACCATATTGTCGTATCTCAACTAGTTGATGCCGGTATTAGGGCTTCGAGTATTCAGACTTCAACTATTATATACGAGGGCCTAGAGGGGCTTAAAGCATATCCAGATCCAGTGATTAATGCTTTAAGCCTAGGTGTTATTCCATGTGTCTACGGTGAATGCGTGTTTTCGAAGAGTGGTATTTACCGGGTTTTGTCTACGGAAACTGTTTTCCATTTATTATCCAGGTACATTAAGCCTGTTAGGCTTGTACTGCTTGTTAACGTGGATGGCGTTTATACATGCAACCCGGAGAAGTGTGATGGTGCCGAATTAATTCCTAGTATAACTCCTAGTAATTTTGACGAAGTAATAAGATTACTTAGTGGTAGTGCGGGGATAGATGTTACTGGTGGTATTAAGCATAAAGTCGAGTCTATGTATGCTTTTTCTAGGGAGTGGAGGGTTCCCGTATATATTGTGTCGGGCTTCAGGGTAGAGGATGCTGTTAAAGCTATTCTCGGGGAAGAAGGGGTTCGCGGCACTGTTATTAGGGGTTATTAGACAAAGTACAGTGTTAGGGAATAATCTGTTTGATCAAAGTATATCTCCCTCTTCCTACTAGTCTTTACACCCAATCGATCAACGGTTAATATAGCATATTCATACAGGTGTGTTCCCGGAGTAATTACTGTATGGTATTCCCCGATCGGCGTATTAGTATATCTCAACTCATAGTTTCCAATCATAAATCTCCCAATATTACTTGTTTTAATAGTTGGCTGGAAAGGCAAGGGCTTGATCGGTTCCAATAGATC
>JALWZC010000080.1:0-11006 GCA_027002875.1 Desulfurococcales archaeon | reverse complement strand
TATATATATTTATACTTCGCCGACCCCCCTTCGAAGTAGTCTCTGATCCTATCTATTATTATCGCTCTAGGCCTGAACTCTAGTGTGTTATTTAATGCTTTGACTACAAGTATATCTCCTGATAAATAATACTCTAATGATCCATCCATGAATTTTATCCTCAACTTCAACTCGGACCCCTTTATCATGGATTATCTACGGTAAGTATTTATTGCTTTATACCCTATCTAATTGGAAGGAATAGACCGTAGTTACTCAATGGAGGAGTGTGAATACTTATGCCGAAGACTAGGAGTGTCGTGCTAAGGGAAATGCTCGAGAAGAAACAGATCGAATTGCTGGATATATATCATAGGAGGGATGGTGATCTAATTAGGGTTAAGGATAAGTTAACGGGGAAGGTCGGATTATATACCAGTAAGACTCATATAAGGGATATAGTAGATGATAATGAGCTTTCGAAGCTCGCAGAGGATATTGAGAAAAGCCTTAGGGCTAAGTAGTCGTTTCATAATAGATAAATTACTTATAGAAAGTCTTAATGCACAGCTTATACTTACATCTAATATATTCTTCGATTAAGCTCTTATATCTCCGGTGTCTCTGGCTTAACGTTAATCTCACCCTGTAATTATTCTCCCACTTAGCACTGAGTACTTTAAACCCGTTTAATACTAGGTCTTCCCTTATTCTTTCAAGGTTTTTCTCTGGAGGCATATTCTTCGAGGTTACTCCTAGATTTATCATTTTCCAACAAGTGTAGCCGTGTGTGTACAGGTTGGCCATACATGCTTCTGGGAAGGCTATTAAGCCGATTTTCCGGGCATAGCTTAGTATTTTCTCTTTTATATCCCTTGTATAAACAGGTACTTGTTCTCTCGGTTTCGGCTTTCGCGGCAGCCTCTTAATTATTTCCTCTATGGGGATATCGTTTTCCTTTAGCTTCTCGATTATTCTGGGGGTTACTCGGAGGGTTCCAGCTACTACTCCTATCGCACCATGCCGTTTGGCTTCTTCGAGTATGTACTGGTATTCTTTCTCAGCGATTCCTGGAATTATTGGGCGGTAGAATAGTATTGGTTTAAGTCTTTTCTCTGCTAGTACTGCTATTGTTTTAAATCTTAGTTCTGGTGGTGGAGCGTAGGGTTCTAGGTTTCTATGGTGTTCTACTGTTATTATTGTTATTAGGGGTGAGATGCCGGGGTCTGCGCGTGCTATTCTTTCAGCATCGCTTCTTGTTAGCGGCATTTTCGTTGAGAACTGTATTGGGTTCCCAAGGTATTCAGCGATGTTTTCGATGTATTCTATTGTTTTCTCCTTTGTCTCGGGTAGGAAGGGCTCGGTTACCGAACCTATAGCGATCAGTGTTCCGTTTCTACCCGGTATGAATGATGGGTTTTTAAGCAGTGCATATACTAGTTGCCTACCGTTTAGAGGGTAGGGTTTCGCACTCCACGGAAACCCCATGTCTTCTATGTAGCAGTAAGTGCATCGTAGTGTACATCCTATTCCGGTATGTATAGTCATGCCGCAAGGCCTAGGTGGTCTTCGTGCATGGTGATCTCTTAGAGCCTCTTCTTTCTCCTCACTAGTTAACATATCGCCAATTATCCTTGCAAGTTTTTCTTTGAGCTCTTTTATTTCCCTCAGCGTTGTAGGTGTTTGCATTTTTATACCTGCACGGCGTTTCTAGTGGAAAAGTATTTTTCTCGATTCGTATACATTATTTTCGGTGTAGACCGTATTATTTATCATTGTGTATTGGTGTTTTATTTATGGGATCGGAGAGTAGCAGTGTTGTTGGGCGGTTATTATTTATTGATTACGGCTGTAAGTTTATCCTAGATGATTTACTGGATATTTCTATTCGTCGGGGTTTTAAGCCGGAGCACCTTGATTTACCCTTTACTTATAGGTTAAAGCCTTCCCTGAGGCTTCGATTCTATATTGATATTCTAGCAGAGCTTCGTAAAGGTAATTATAGGGGGATTGTTCTGTGTAGCCCGGTATTTTCTAGGCTGATTTTCTGGTTGATCTTATTATTAATACTTCCTTACCGTAGGGTTGTAATATTGATCCCTCCGAGCCTGAAGCATGAGAGGAGGCTATTAACGATCACTTATTCAATGATTACTTCTTTCCTAATGCTTATCCATAGGATTAAAGGTGTTTCCTTCCTGGTAATTTATACTACTCCATACGAGAAACAATTGTTTGAACAGATTATTTATGGTAATGCGGAAGCATATTATCCAGCTTATACTTTTAAGCGCCGCTTCCGCCCTCCGAGTTTTATACGGGTTAATCCACCGTTATTATTCATCTATGGGTTAAACGAGTATGCTGTGAAATGGATTCCTGGAATGATTGTTTTCCTCGAGGAACTGGGGGTTAAACCCTTACTTGTCATAGGTTTAGAGGAGCCTATTGGTAAATGCTTGCAGTTACCAATTGGTATGTGTGTTCATAGTAGTGATTATGAATGGATTATTCGTGAGGCTACTATTGTTATAGTACTACATCCTTCCCCATGGTCCAACCTTATTTTGTCGAAGGCTATATCTCATGGGAGACCCGTTCTAGCTGATCCTAGTGTTGGAATGGGCCATGTCTATAGGGATACAGGCCTCGTAGTTTTCGAAGACTATGCAAATCCTGAGACTATTGCTACAAAAATATTAAAGATCCTTAATGAGATCGACAAGTATAAACAGATCGGTTTAAGGGTTGAAGTCATCCCCCCGAAACCTAGTTATTTCATCGAAGTCTTCGAGGATTTCCTGAAATACTAGGTGTGCTCAGGGAAAGAGTATTCAGTCATCACCACCCCTAGTCCTGGCCAAGCTAGGGGGGCTCTATACTCTTCCGGCGCGTTCTTCACAGCGTTAAGAATTAATGCTTATCCTGGATTATTAATGTGTGCTTACCGAGACTATTATTGGAGGGGGTTTAGTTGCTTAAACTATTACTGCTCGGCTACTTGCCCGGTTTATTGCTTCCATTATTAATGGCTTTGTTTCCGGGGAATATTGCCGCTGTATGGTTTTTCATGGCTGCCTGGGTTGTCTATGTTTTCCTACTATTAGTCTATGCTTACTACTCTGAGAAGGGCGGGGATGAGATTAGTTGAATGGGGAAATTATTGCTTTAGGCATTATTGCTTCGTGGCTAGTAGTTACCAGTATTTACGGCTACTTTGTTACCAGGAGGGGTTTTAGGAAGGGTAGTGCTGATGAATGGTTTGTAGCTGGGCGGAAGCTTGGATTACTGGTTTTATGGCTTAGTCTTGGAGCTAATATTTATAGTAGCTATACCTTCCTAGGCCTCCCCGGATTCGCTGCTCGGAAAGGGTTTAGCGTCTGGGCTATAACTGTTTACGGCATGCTAGCATACCTCATCGGTTTCTGGCTTATACCGAGGCTTTGGAGCATGGCTAAGAGGAATAACTGGTTAACACTTGCCGATGCCTTCGAAGACCTATATAATAGCCGACTAGTCGGGGGCTTCGTCGCTGTTACCGGCGCATTATGGAGTATACCATATGTACAACTACAGCTACAAGGCATGGGTTACATTATTGAAGTTGCCGGTTATGGAGGCATAGACCCCCTTACAGCTAAGATCACCGCTTTCCTACTATTAACAGCCTTCGTAGTATTCGGCGGACTAGTTAGTGTAGCCGGGATAAATGCTCTACAGGGAGCCATTATGCTTGGAGCATTGTGGAGTATAGGATTCGCAGCGCCACTAATAGCGTTCGGAGGATTCGACAGATTATTCAGCGTGTTACAACACTACTCCGCGAGTAGTAATGGATTATTCCACTTATACCCCACAATGGGGGACTTATACTTCCTCTACTCGATCATCCTCATTGCACCCCTAGCCTTCTGGCTATGGCCTAATAGGGTTCAGAACATTTATGGTGCTAGGAGTATCAATACTGTTAAGAAGAATATGGTACTAGTAGGGATCTATCAGTTAGGGCAAATACCAGCTATACTCGTGGGACTTACAGCCGCTGGCTTATATGCATCCGGGCTATTAACCGCTCCAATATATGAGAAAAGCGTTGCCGATAAGAGCTTCATGCTTGTAACCCGTGCACTTTTTAACCCGTGGATAGTGGGGATTATCGGTGCAGCTGCATTAGCCGCTTCATTATCGACGGCTGCAGCGATACTCCATGTTTCCGGTGCATTGTTTAGTAGGAATGTCTTGCCTAGAACTAGTAGTGGGAGACTAGTTCTATATGCGAGGCTTTTCACCGGGTTAATTGCTGTTATTAGTTTATACCTTGCAATATTTATGCCCGACGTACTGATCTACTTATTACTCGTCGGCTATGCAGGGATCGCACAGTTCTTCCCGGAGTATATACTAGCAGTTAAGAAGCCGGGCTTGGTCGATAAGTGGCTGGCTATAACAGCTATGTCTGCCGGCATGGCTACGGTCGGCGTAGTGAAGGGATTATGGGGTAGGCCCTACAATATATATGAAGGATTATGGGGCCTCATAGTGAACCTATTAATCCTGACAATCGGGATCTACATTAAGAAAAACGGTAATACGTGCTCAAGCAAGTGGTGATCAGCTGATTTGAGTATTAGGGGAGGCTTACCCATCGGTTTCCCGGTTCTTCAAAAGATTGAGGCTTGGAGGCTTGGCTTCTATACTTATTTTCTCCTAGTAAACCTTGGTTTTGGAATGTACTTGACGATTAGCAGGGACATGGTTCAATACATACTAGGCTACAACTACTCCTTCATGTCGATCGTTGTTGCCGCTGAAAACATACCATTAATTGTTTCAGCCCTAGGCGGCGGGCTGGGGGATATTATTGGTCGTAGACAACTAGTCCTTACTGGGGCTCTTTCAGCAATACCCTTATTTCTACTCGGCTTTCTACCGATAAAATACCTCCCCCTACTAGCCGGTACCTATATTTTCTTTTGGAGCCTAGCCCAGCCCTCGATAACGGGTGCTTTACTACATGCTACTTCTTCATCCGGCGTACAATACTCGATCTATGCAGTGTTTGGTACTATTGGATGGGGTATTGGCGGCCCCCTCGCCGGAGTACTGATAAGTACTTATGGCTGGAGGCCTGCATGGATCGCTTCAGGCATTATAACCCTTTTATCCTTCATTATAGCCTACCTCTTCTTCCCCCACAGCGTGATTGGTGGAGAAGCGAGTGTTAGCGACTTATTTCACGCTCTGAGTAGGATTTACCCCTTTTTCACTGCTAACGTATTAGTCATCTCCGGGTTCCTATTATTCTATGGTAATTACTCCTTAGTCCTTAGGGGGAGGATTAGTGATCCCGGTCTTTATGGTCTTGTATATACATTTATTCCGGCTGTAGTTGGGATTATAGCTAGGCCCATAATAGGTTTGATCTCGGAGAAGATTGATCCATTAAAACTAGCCTTCGCCGGGACTATTCTATATATACTTGTCGTTTCCGGATTATACTATTCAACCGGACCATTAATGATTATACTCTGGGCCTTCCCCATATATCCATTCATCGATCAAGGCTTTATGCTAACTTACTCCCGCAGACTACCGGGATCCCTGCAGGCTTTCGCTAGTGGATTATGGGGGACTGCTTTCAGTATCGGTGGACTAGTAGTCTTTGTAATCGGCCTGACGCTTACACATAATAGTCTCGGAACAATCTATTTCTTATCCCTACTCTTTCTCTCAGCATCTATGCTACTAACCGCTTGTCTACTGCAGAAGAGCGGCGGCGTATAGCTTGTAGGGTCACGAGGAATATTATGAATACCGTGTTCGGAACTATAACGTGTCTAAGGCTTGGATTCAACAAGCCAGTTATGATACCTGTAATGTTCATACCTAATAATAGCCTGGATGAAACAACCCACTCGAGACTTGAATTTCTGATATTGCATCCATTTATTACTCCTAGTAGAAACATGTATGACAATATTCCTAGTATTATATGGAGTAATGGGTGAAGTATTCTCGACGTAGCGTAGAATAGGATTATTACTAGGATTACCGGGTATGATAATAATATTTTACTACTACATAGTTTTGCTAGTCTAACGTCTAGTCTTCCAAGTTTATCCGCTGCTATAATGAATAACGCGATAAGGATCAACGAGAATATATGGTATTGCTCCGGGGGCTTATAGGTTTCAGGCGATAAATTAAAGATTAAGGCATTTACCAGGGCTAATAGTATGAGGAGTTTTAAACCATTATTACTAGTTAATCTTTCCCCTTTAATATTGGGGAAGAGGCTGTGCGTGATCATTATTGGTACTAGTACACTGTAGATACTATGAAATATTGTTAAGTAAGCTGCCCATGGCCAGTTAATACCCATAAACCTACCATAGTATCCGAATATTCCGTTTTTATCGGTTTCCGGGTTATAATAAGTGTTTACGAGTATTCCTTCAACATATACTCCTTGAACGAGTCCTAGGAGGAGTAGTTGTTTATAATCATAATTTAACGCGACCATTAGCTCCCGATAAATAATTGCCGGGACTCCATAAGAGATCATTAGCATTATGAATACTAGGGGGTTTAGGAATCTGTAGAGGGGCGTACTACCAGTTGTTAATTCAGGTATAGCTGGTGATAACAATAATAGCATTAGTATTGGTTTCCAGTATTTTTTCATTTCCTATACCATGTTGTCTCTTTCCCCTTATCCATCAGTATTATACCGTACTTGCCTAGTTCACTCCTGATCCTATCGGCTAGATCGTATAGTTTCCTCTCCCTAAGCTCTTTCCTAACATCTACTACTATATTTATTATATTGTCTAGTAGTGTTTCTAGTTCTTCCGGCGGCTTTGCTAGTTGTTTGTCTAGTACTCCTAATACTGTATTGTATTCTTTGAGTAAGCGGTATGCCGTTGATACAAGTATATATTTTGGATTATACTGTATCTCCCCGTAAACAATCGATAAGTAATTGTTTACAGCCGCTAATGCCTTTGGGGTGTTGAAGTCGCTGCTTAGTGCTTCATGGAAAGCTTTATGTGTTTCCAGTAGCTTCCTTAGAATCTCGAGGTCTTTCTCCCCTGCACGGTGCAGGCTTACCGCTTCCCTGGCTAGTTTTTTAAGCATATTCGCCGCTCCAACGAGGCGTTCGTAGAGTTTTACTGCTTGATTCATTGATTCCTCACTGAATAATAGGGGTTTGCGGTAGTGTCCGCCGAGGTACCATAGCCTTAATGGTTCAGGCCCCCATTCCTTGAATGCTTCCCGTAGCGGTATTATGTTTCCGAGGCTCTTACTCATCTTCTCCCCGGCAAGTAACACCATACCACTATGCATCCAGTACTTTACCCACGGCTTCACTCCCAGGGCTGCCTCACTCTGAGCCCTCTCGTTCTCGTGGTGTGGGAATATTAGGTCTGTCCCCCCGCCGTGTATATCGAATTGTTTCCCGAGGTATCTCGTGCTCATAACGCTGCACTCGATGTGCCATCCGGGCCTTCCTTTACCCCATGGTGCTTCCCAGTATGGTTCTCCGGGTTTCCATGCTTTCCATAGTGCGAAATCGTATGGTTTCTTCTTTTCCGATAGGAACTCCTGCTCTTGCCCCCACTGTTCTTTGTCCAGTCTCCCGGATAGCTGCCCGTAGTCTGGGTACTTGTCTACTTCGAAGTATACTGAGCCGCTTGGGGTTGTGTATGCGTATCCCTTATCTATGAGTATTTGTATGAATTCTATTATTTCCCTAATATGGTCTGTAACCCTTGGGTGGAGATCGACCTTCACGTTCAATTTATCTAGGCTTTCGAGGTAGTCCCTAGTATAGTATTCGCTTATCTCCCTCCAATCCCTACCCTCTTCATTAGCCCTCCTAATGATCTTATCGTCTATATCTGTAATATTCATAACATGTACTACGTGGTAGCCTCTAAGGGATAAGTATCTCTTGAAAGCATCATATACAACGTACGTTTTACCATGGCCTATATGGTTGTAATCATATACTGTCGGCCCACATACATACATGCGTATAATTCCTGGTTCTAGTGGTACTAGTTCTTCGAGTCTCCTAGTCAACGTGTTATAAATTTTTATACTGGGTAACAATTCATTATACACCTAATTATCGATTTTCACGGGTATATCGATAACTCCTAAACTATAACTTTCCACGATTGTATGCCTGGAAAATAGTTTACGATATTCTACGATATGCCTCCATAATAGCTATTGCCGCCTTGTTTATCTTTTCTTTTAATTCTTCACTAGTTGCTAGGTGTGGTTTTTCAGCTAGTAGGTTGTCGCTTATTACTAGTACCGCTGCAGTCCTCCAATTCCTCATCCATCCGAGGGTGAAGAGTACTGCAGCCTCCATTTCGACAGCTATTACTCCGCGTTCAGCCCATCTACGAGCGAATCCTGGGTCTTCAGCGTAGAAGGCATCGCTACTGTAAACTGGTCCCTTATAGTATTTTATTCCTCGTTCATTAAGCGCTTTCATGATTTCTACTGTTAATTCTGGGTCTGGGCTTGTCGGTGCACATGCTTCTGGAAGGTATTGTCCTAGGCCGCAGCCTCCCCTTGTATATGCTGCTCCCGTCGCTACTATAATGTCACCGATCTCTAGTTCTTCCTTCATACCACCGGCTGTTCCAAGCCTAGTGATCTTCTTTGCACCCAGCATTCCTAGTTCTTCGAATACTATTGCCGCGCTTGGGCATCCCATTCCGTGTGTTGCTATTGTTACATCTATATCCTTGTATCTTCCCGTTACTGTTAATAGGCCTCTATGCTCGTTCACGATCCTTGGTTTTTCTAGTAGCTCTGAGAGGATCCTAACCCTGCCCGGATCGCCTACAGCGATAACGTTTTCAGCTATATCCCCCGGTTTTGCTTTTATATGGAAGGGTGGACCAGTCATTTCTCTTCCCGACTAATTATTCCTTATTATTTGAGTAGGATATGTGTAGCTAAAATTGGTTATTTCTTCCTCCTACTCTTCCTCTTCCTTTTCTTTTTCAAGGCTCTACCGGCTTTCTTGCTTTTCCTCCTCTTGCGCTTACCCCTCTTCTTCATAGTTTTCCGGATTGGTATTTTTAACTCGTCGGGGAAGAGGGGGCGTGGTCCTTCTGGTGTATCGATTATTATTAGGTCGTATTCTATTTCCGGGGCTATTGTTATTTTTGACTCATAACCCCACATTTCTGCTGGTGGCTCGTATTCGTGTATTGTCTCGGTTTTCTCTCCCTCCTTAATCCTTACTATTCTAACCTTATTCACCGGCCGTGGTAGTGGTAGGAGTATTGTTTCTACGTCTTTAAACCCGCCCTCGCCTACGAATGCCTTCATCCCGGGTATCTCCGCTTCTGCAAAGATGTAGGCGTTCTCAGCCATATTGGTTATCACTGCATTATTCGCATATGCTAATAGCCTATCCAGGACGTGTTTCGACCTTCTCTTATTCTCAATCCTCCATCCAAGCTCTTCCCTCTTCAGCAGGTATAATTTTATCTTTTCATCACCAACTTGTTCAGGCAAATACTTTGTAAGTTTAACTAGTACTTTCAAGGCTGAACAGCCATTTAGTTCTTCACTAGTATTTCCCGTAACAATTACTATACAGTGGGTTAGGTAGTCTATATATCTTAAACCTATTTTGCACTGGATGTTTTAATCATAGTTAAACTTAATAAATAGAATACAATTAAATTATTTGTTACGAGGGAGTAGATAAGTGGATTTTGCTAGGTATAGTGCAGTAATTCTCATAGTTACACACGTGATTGTTTCATCCCTTGTCGTATACGTGACATATAGGAATACTTACTATTCTGAGAACATATGCGGTGTTTCCTCTAGTGTCGTTATTAACAGTATTAGCAGTATTGAAGACTATATTTCATATGAATTATTACGTGGTGATAGGAGTATTTTCAGAAACCTGTCATTATGGGCTTACAATGATTCAACAATTATTTTGATGAATGCTAGTAGGATTATAGATAATAAATCTCTTAAGTCTAATGTTTCCTTAAAAGTTTATGTTGAAAAACTCAATAATGTTCTCGAATACATTGATTACCTTGTATCCCATAACTATACCGGTTATGTATTGTTCAGAGAGCTAGTCTTCCTTTACAAGTATTATTATAGGATATATTTTCAGGCTAGGGGTCTCTACTATGATCAGTCTTCTAGGAAGGCCCTAGTATGGGGTTTAACGAATAGATCGAAAGTTCTAAGAAGTATTCTGCTGAAAACCTATAATTCCTCTTGCACTGTTTCGCCTAGAACATATATACTGGGTTATATTGTTGAAGAAGCTCTTAACAAGACTGAGTACTTTATCAATATGCTCGAGAACGGGCGCGGTAGCTTCCCGGTTTCTCGGCTTGGCGAATTGTATGGTGTAGTTTATTTCTATGATTATATTCTAGCAAATTACTTGGAACACCTTACTCGTAACGTGTTTGCAGGGGGTTCCTGTAGAGATTATTTGGAAGGATTGACCCGTGATTTATCTAGCAGGATTAGCCAATTAGTAGTTCTGAATAATAAGTCGATGGATCTAGTGTTGAAGAATGAAGGGTATAGGGTTGTGATAAATTATCTAAGACCACTCTATGAAAAACTAACCGCTAACCATGGCGAGTATAAATACCCGTTTCATAGAATGTATAAGCTTGTTAGAGTATACGTTATAATGCTGTCTTTTCACGATTTATTCACGTATCTATTACTGGGTAATACTTCATCGTACTCGCTCTATACTGGATTAGTAGTTAATAAGCCTATGATTAATCTAATACTGGAGAGATATGATAGTGATGCCTTAATGCTTTACAGCCTGTTTGTTCAAAAGGGATCTCTTATTAACGAGCTTAAAATGTATCTTAACAATACTAGGTCTCTATTCGATTTATTGAATTGTAGGGACAAGTTGTTAATTACTAGTAATTTGAATATTCTACTCAGGGATTATTTATTAGAAATTGACTATGTTCTAGGCAGGATTTATT
>JALWZC010000079.1:14484-15578 GCA_027002875.1 Desulfurococcales archaeon | reverse complement strand
CCTATTAGTTACTGAGAAGAATAGCCCGATAGGTATTGTTACTAAAAGGGACATTATATGGGCAGTTATGTTCGAGAAAAGAGACCCGGAAAAGGATACCGTTGAAGAAATAATGTCTTCACCAATAATAACTATTAGCTCGGATGCATCATTGAGGGATGTAATAGAAGTCATGCGCAGGAACAATATCTCCCATCTACCCGTTAGGGAGGGCGACAGGATAATCGGTATGATCTCGGACTACGACCTCATAGAAACGCTTGCAGACCTAATTGAATACTTAGAAGCAAAGATAAAAGAGGAATAATTAGATCTCGATAACGTCTCCGAAACGATTAAGGAGAGGGAGTCATACTTATTAATTAATCCTATTCTTGGATAATTCTATGTTTATAATTCTGTATATATCAAAATATACTATGGAGGGAACAATATGAGCAGGCGATCACCTGTAAGGCCGAGTATTGGTGCACCTCGTAGAATAGAAAAGCATAGATGGCTTAGAAGCGATGGGACTCCGAACTTTGAAGACAGAATATACAAGTCGACGGAAGAGCTCGAGATACTAGCTAAGAAGCCAGTTGCAAAAGCTTCACCGGCAACACCACTGCTGGAAGCTATCGAGGAAATGGCTAAGGGGTATAGAAGCCTCATAATTACCCGTGGCGATAAAATAGTAGGGCTACTGGTTTCAATGCATCTAGTAAACTATCTCGGGGGCGGAGAGCATTACAAGATAGTTGCTGAGAGGCACAGATATAATATTTATTCAGCTCTCGAGAAGGAACCTATTGAAACATTGATGGAGAGAAACCCGATCGTAGCTTACATCGATGAAAAACTAGTTAACGTATTAGAAAAAATGGTTATGCACGGTATAGGTATAATACCAGTAATCCTCAGGGATGGAACGGTTTATGGTGTAATCACCGAGCATGACATAGTGAAGTACCTATACGCTAAGGTAAGTACTGGTATTAAGGTTAAAGAAATAATGACAACACCCGTTATAAGTGTTGAAACAGGATCAACGCTTAAGAAAGCTATGGAGACGATGGTTAAGTATGGTTTCAGGAGGATACCGGTTGTTGGAG
>JALWZC010000079.1:10722-14474 GCA_027002875.1 Desulfurococcales archaeon | reverse complement strand
ACTTTGGAACGCATGAAGCCTTCAAACACACGATAACCGGAGACATAAGGGAGATCCTAAAACTACCCGTAGACGACCTTATGCGTAGAGAACTGGTAGCCGTAAAACCGGAAACCGACTTATCAGAGCTTGTAAGGAAGATGTTCGATAAAAACGTTGGTTCAGCACTAGTAGTTAACGATAAAATGGAGTTGCTAGGGATAGTTACAGAGAGAGACGTATTATACGCATTAGCCGCTAGGAGGGAATAACGCGGCTATTAAACGGGTTAATATAGGAGGGTGTGATGAATGGTTACTGTTAAGGAGATTATTAATCCCGAGATACCGGTTATTGATAAAAACGATTCATTATATCATGCATTCAAGATCATGGAGAAAACCGGTATTGATAAAGTAATAGTCCTAGAGAATAGAGTAGTTGAGCCGGGGAGAGAAATTAAGACGCTCGCAGGTATCCTCACTAGTAGAGACATAGTTTTAAAACTAGGCACTCAAAGGGTTAGACTTACTACAGCGAGCAAATTACACGTTTCTAGCTTTATGAACATACCACCAATCTATATTTCACCGGATACGAGCATATTTGAAGCAGCCAAGATAATGGCTGATAAAAGAATAGGGATCCTACCAGTAGTTGAAGGCAATCATGTCCTGGGAGGAATACTGAGGGATCAACTAGTGAGGCTTGCCTCCGAGGACGATACAGAAGTTAGACACATCATGGATACAAACCCGGTAACAGCGAGGACTATTGATAGAGTATTAAAAGTTAGACAAGACATGCTGGGCAACGATATAAGCTTCATACCAGTACTAGATGAAAGGGATGAGCTAGTCGGGTACGTAACTATTTACGAAGTAGCCTTCTCACTGGTGAGGTTTGAAGACATAGTCCCGGCGAAATACCGTAAGGAGAGAATAATGCACCTCATAGTAGAAGACATAATGCGTTTCAGACCGCCTCGCTTAAGAATAATGGATACGGTTTCTAAAGCGGTAGTAGAGATATACAAGAAGAACAGTAGAGGAGCAGTAGTAGTAGATGAAGTCGGTAGGTTAGCCGGTGTAGTGACTCCTCATATAATACTTAAACATATAATAGAGAATAAACCCGAACTACTAGGAAAACAATAGGGTTTTACAAAAATAGTAGACTATTTTACATCCATGCATCCAAACTATTTAGGCCGTAATCGATACTAGCTAGAATAGCATAGTGGTTTAAATGAGTGAAGAGCCGCGATTTATAGTTGACACTATGCTGGGAAGACTAGCTAGGTGGCTTAGAATACTTGGATACGATACTGTGTATCATAGAAGGCTTGAGGACTGGAAAATCCTAAAGATTGCCTCCGAGGAAAATAGGATAATCATTACTAGGGACACCGGCCTACACAGGAGGGCGCTGAATAAGGGTTTAAAAAGTATACTATTAGAGCCCGACGATATGGCTGAGAGGCTTGCATTAATAGCTTATCTGACCGGTATACGGTTATATATAGACCTAGATAGAACTCGCTGTCCAATATGTAACACGCCGCTGCTAAGAGTATCGAAGAAAGACGTAAAGGATAAGGTTCCGAGAAAAGTTTATGAATTACACGATGATTTCTGGATCTGTCCTCGATGTGGGAAAGTTTATTGGATGGGTAGTCATTGGAGAATGATTGAAAAAATACTTGAAGATGCTAGAAGAATATATGAGAAATTAAGGAATGATAGGAGGAGGTTGTTTGAATGAGTAATAGTCAGCCGGTTCATCCAGACGAAGTAACACTAGAGGAAGGGGTTATACTAGTTAGACTAGCCCGCAAAGCAGTTGAGGAAAAACTACTAAATAACAGAGTGATTACTCCGCCTAAAAACCTGCCTGAGAAATTCTATCGTCCCGGTATGACTTTTACAACGATAGAAACAGTCCATCCAAGCGGTGAAACTACTCTGCGTGGATGCATAGGTTTCTTAATGCCTATATACTCACTAGTCGAGTCAACTATCAAGTCAGCTCTCGAAGCAGCTTTCAATGATCCTAGATTCCCGCCTTTATCAAGCGATGAATTAGACCACGTAGTATTCGAGGTGACAGTCCTATCCGTGCCGGAGCCTCTCGATGCTAGTGATAGGTGGGAGCTACCCAGTAAAATCATTATTGGTAAACATGGCTTGGTTGCCGAGAAGTCTTGGATGAAGGGCACCCTACTACCAGTCGTACCTATCGAGTATTGCTGGGATGAAGAAACATTCCTATCAGAAACCTGTTTAAAGGCTGGTATGCCCCCGGACTGCTGGCTGGATAAAGATACGCGTATACTAGCATATACTGGTAAGGTCTTTAGGGAGAAGTCTCCGCGTGGAGAAGTATACGAGAGAGATATGAATAGAGAATATAGGTTAAGGTGTCTGAGTGAGAACGAGTAGGCAAGACTTATCATCGACGCGCTTCGACGAGGCTTTATAACCCGTAAGGCGAGACGCTAATAGTCCGAGTAGTGAGCAATAACCATCTGAAACACTGCTACTACATCCAACAAGAAACTCTATTTTACCGTCTTTATACTTCTCCATCTTAACACTACCCAGTCCTAGTACGTATATAAGCCTTGGAAAAAGGTATATGTCGAAAGTCCTCTTTCCAAAATACTCTTCTATAAGCCTTACAATTTCTCCTGCTAGGAGAGTCCATTCATCCCCTATACTACAAATAACTTTTTGGGGTATGAGGCTTAACACTTCAGATCCAAGGCGAACAGGGAATAGAAGAGGGTTTGGCGTAATAACCGTTTTATGCTTCAGGCGCAGCATATCTATTTTGTCAACACCTCGTATCTCTAGTAATTCGTCGACTAGTCTCCAGATACTGGAAGGGTTCCTAGTATATAGTAACGTTATTATATTCGCTCTATTCCCGTTATTTTTAACGTAGAGTTCGTCTAGGAATACGTTTTTACCATTACTACTGGTCAGTATATCGATTATCTTACCGATATCACTAAGCCTGCACTTAATCCTTAAACTATAGAGTGTTCCAGTAATAGGTATTAATGGTGCTGGTGTTTCAACGACTTCTTCAGCTTCATGTACGGTTGTTTTGTCAATTACTTTTTCTTCGTACATTATCGCATCTATATACTCCTTGATCCTAATCTTACTAACCCATCCATCTTCGCTCAATTTTTACTTAACACCCGGTTGAAGCGTTCATGAATACTTTTTCTACAAGACATATAGGTATATTGTGTATAAGTGGTATTATTATTAATGCAGATATTCTATCACCGTAGAAATAGGTGGTATGGCTTGATTAGAATTGAGGATGTAGTTAAAAGCATCGACTACGGTAAGGCTTCAAAAGTAATCTCCAGCTTCATCCGGGAACTAGTAGAAAACGCTAAAGCCAAAGGAGTAGTAGTAGGCCTCAGCGGTGGTATTGATTCATCTGTAACTTACATGTTAGCAGTAAAAGCCTTAGGCCCTAGTAAAGTTCACGTGTTAATACTCCCAGACACGAGGACCACGCCTGAAGAAGATGTAAGGGATGCACTCGAGTTAGCGAACAAGTTCGGATCGAAGACTTACCTTATAAGAATAGATAACATAGTCGACTCGTACAGTATTCTCCCCTTCTTCGATATGAACGATAAAATACCAACGGGTAATTTGAGGGCTAGGATTAGAATGACGATCCTGTATTACTATGCTAACAAGAAGGGCTTACTGGTCCTTGGAACTGGTGATAGGAGCGAGTTATTC
>JALWZC010000079.1:0-10710 GCA_027002875.1 Desulfurococcales archaeon | reverse complement strand
ACGCTTTACCAATAGGATCACTGCTTAAAACCCAGGTTAGAAAAATGGGCGAATACCTTGGAGTCCCCGAAAAAATAATTGTAAAACCTAGTAGTCCACGTCTATGGCCGGGTCACATGGCTGAGGAAGAACTAGGGCTTAAGTATGAAGAAATAGACGTAGTAATACATGCACTATTAGATAGAAACATTCCGCTGGAAAAAATCCCCGAAGAAACGGGTGTTTCGCCCAGCAAGGTCGAGAAAATAATTAGGATGCATAGGTCTACGAGGCATAAGAGGATGACTCCCCCAATAGCTAAACTACCGTGGATAAGGGATGTTATCAGGGAGATATAGGATTATTTTTCGTAAACAATCATTATGACATTATGATCTGAGAGGTGTAGGGGTTTAATGAAACTGCTCCTACTAACAGATATTCATGAAAGAAAAAAGTATGTGAAGAATCTTGTTGAAAAATATAAGGGTAGCGAGGAATTCGATAAGGTACTCGTCGCGGGGGATATAACATATTTCAAACCCATGAGCAAAGCGGTAGAAATACTTAGAATTATCAGGGAAGGAATAGGTAGGGAAGTCTTCTTTGTTCCGGGGAACTGTGATGATCCAAGGCTTCTCGATTGGAGTAGCGATGATGAAGGAATCGTGAATATTCATTCACGGGTACGTAAACTAGGCGACTACATAGTCTATGGGATTGGCGGTAGTAATAGAACACCATTCTCAACATATATCGAGTGGAGTGAGGAAGAATTAGATAGACTGTTAAAGCCTGCATATAGCATTAACCGGGATAGACTAATCATGGTAACACACTCGCCTCCAAGAGGAATACTGGATAACGTAGGCTACGAGAATGTAGGTTCTATTAGCTTGAGAAATTTCCTAGAAGACCATGGCGCAAAACTATGGGTAACCGGGCATATTCATGAAGAAAGAGGTAAGATCGAGTATAGGGGTACAGTAGTTGTTAATCCAGGCCCGTTAATGTGGGGATATTACGGAATAGCCGTAGTTAATGAAAAGGGAGTTCATGTGGAGCTAGCAAGGTTATAACTCAAATAGATCCGGGTACTCCGATATAAATTCAAGCAGATCCTTAGCTACATAGGTAGGATTAATACCTGTCTTTTCGATATCTTCAACTCGGGCAACACCAGTTAAGACGAGTAATGTATCGACCCCTGTATTTAATCCTAACAATACGTCAGTATCCAGCCTATCACCAACGATTAATACATCTTCTCTCCTAAGACCATTCAGCTTTAAAGCTAGGTCAAGTATCCACGGATTAGGTTTTCCAGTAACGATATCAGGTTTTCGGCCGGAATAGGTTTCGATAAAAGAGACTATTGTCCCCGCCCCGGGATCTTCTCCATCCTCTACCGGGTAAGTCCTATCAGTATTAGCTGCGACGAAAACAGCGCCGTTTTTAATCAGCCTACAAGCATATGTTAGCTTATAATATGTTACAAAACGATCCATTCCGGTAATAACATGTCCAGCGGGAGTACCAATAGTTACTGGTAGCAGGCCAGCAATACTAGCCTCATAGTATAGTCCAGCCTCCCCCACAACGAAAACCTTGTCGCCACCGTGTTCTCGAACATACTCTACTGCCGCGTAGGCTGAGTTTATAACGGTTCTTAGATCGGCGTCTAAGCCGTGTTCTCGTAAAAGTTCGACGTATTCCCTTCGAGAACGAGTTGCATTATTGGATAGATAAATAGTCTTCAACCCCTTACTGTGAAGAATCTTAATAGCTTCAATATTCCTCTTAAGGGGCTTATGCCCCCTCCACACGACTCCGTCAAGATCGATAATTATGCCCCGATACTTCACACTTGTCGAAACCTCTTCATTTTGTATAGCATCTTACTAATGAATTCCTCAGCACTCCTAGCATAAACAAATAATCCGTTAGGCATGTATATTAATTGGTTACAATCAAGTGTATTCGCTTTATCAATGCTTGTAAATCTTCCGTAGATGTAGGGTGTTAACGTGTTCGCAACGCAGATAACATATTTTGGCTCTTTATCATCGTATACTATTATGGATGAAAATAATCCCTGTATTTCATGGACTACTCGAGGGAAAATACCCTTAAGCTTCTCAGCTATGATCTTCCCCTTAATCAGCAATTAATGCGCCCCTATTAGGCTTGTGTGGTAATTGGAGGTTTATAACTTATTTACTTCTCGTCTTACTTCTTCGGGTATATCGTCTTCTTTAAGTATCTGAGCATTAAATGGTGCATGCTTAGTTTTAGGCCCAATGATAATATATCTAGTTGGGTCTGTTATATCATAGCTAATCTTTTCTTTACCTTTTTTCTTAAGCCTAATGTTTAATACCCTAGCTTTGACGAACCATCCATCATTTCTCTGGATGTATATGTATTTTCCATGCTTCAAAGCCATCTTCATCCACTTCCCTACTCATAGTGTTATAGTCGATTCTATTCTGTCCAAGTATAAAGTCTACCCACTAAATAGTTTACTATGAAGCCTAGGAAAACGCCCACGAGAACCGATTGGTATAGCGGTGTTCCCATATAGCCGGATAGGAGCGTTATGGTCCCCGTTTGCGTTATAAGGCTCCCTAGAGAGCCTAGATGGTACTTTAGCCATCTCTTTAGAATCTCATCGATGCTGTGATCTAGTTTTAAGTCCCGAAAAGTCCATAGTTCGTGTAGTATAAAATTCCATGTTAAGCTTAGTTCAAAACCTATTATCGAAGCTATTAATACTCCGTATATGTATTGGAAACTACTGTGAAATAATGATAATGATAGGGTTATTGCGGCAAGATTGATCAGTATACCGCTTAAACCGACTAATGCAAACTTGATCATTCTTAATGGTTCTAACAATGTAATAATTAGCGATTTAGGTAGTCTGCCATAGACCATGTATATATAGTCTGAAACCGGTTCGCGATATACAAGCTTAGTAATATAGGATGCAGCTTCAACTAGTTCTTTCAGACTCCTAGCTTTCCAGGCCTTAACGACTAATCTGCGAGAGATAATTACTGCTAATCCGAGGTTATCTCCGGTAAATTCACTTAAAGGATTATAGGCTAGAGAATGTAGTAGTCTAGCCATTATTGATTTAGGCTTCCCCTTAAGGATTATTAGATCCCTATCCTTATATTTATTAAGGATTCTCTTCGCGAAATCCTGGTAAGGGTAGAGTATATCTGGGAGAACTATATAGTAATCTGCATATATACTGTGGAGAGCGTCTAGTAGTTTTTCCGGTTTAATGCCTCCACGTATTGATTTTAAACCAAATTTCTCCCTAAAACCGGTATCTATAACTATTACAGATACACTCGGTGAAACCAACGGGAACCACCGAATTAAACTAAACAATGCTTGTCATGATATATTACTAGTGACTAGTACAATAGAATGGTGTAAGACTACTAATATAGGTCGATGCAGGCAATAGTTTAATCAATATTTGAGGGATGGGGAGTTTTGGACGGCAATAGATGTGATCCGGAGCTTGGGAAAATCGCTGAAGAGATCATGAGATGTAAAAGGTGTCCATTATATAAAACCAGGAAGAACCCCGTTCCTGGGGAGGGTAGATGTGATGCTGAGATAATGTTTGTGGGTGAGGCTCCCGGAGCACGGGAGGATGAGACGGGGAGACCCTTTGTTGGCGCGGCCGGTAAGTTATTAACAGAATTATTGGAGGGTATAGGTGTTAAACGTGAGGATGTATACATTACTAACGTTGTGAAGTGTAGACCTCCGGGCAATAGAGACCCTACCGAGGAAGAGATCGCTGCTTGTTCCCCATATCTTCTCAGACAAATAAAGGCTATTAAGCCTAAGATAATAGTTGCTCTGGGAAGGCATGCTGCAAAATTCCTCTACGGTCAAGCGGGTCTTAAATGGGTAAACATGACGAGAATGCATGGAAAAATTTATGATGCCGTTATTTCCGGAGTAGAAATCAAGTTGATGGCTACTTATCATCCCGCCGCTGCCCTGTATTATCCCAAGCTAAAGCCCCTCCTCGTGGAGGATTTTCAAAAACTGAAGAAACTTCTCGAAGAAATCCGTAACTCTGCAGGGCCTCGTGGGAGGACGATACTCGACTACTTCTAGATTTTCCAATGTAGCCGAGAGAATAGCCTAGTAGGAATGCGCCTAAACCTATAAGTATTATTGAAGACCACTCTAGTAATCCTACTACCGGCGTCTTCGGGTAAGCGTTAACAGTAGCCTTTGCTTCTAAGTAGCTATACGGGTTAATCGTATCCCTCAATAAACTATATTCTGCTATAGCGATCATTAATTCCTCAAATATTATCCCCGTAACGATCGACGGATTTTCCCCTTCCCCTAGATATCTACCAGTAATTTCCAGCGAAGTGATAATTGATGGAGGCATATAACCTAAAACCATCGTCAATTGTAAACCTATTGTAGCTAGAGACTGGTTAGACATTCTAATCCAATACTTACTTTGAGGAATGTGAAATACCGGGGGATTTAGAGACATCAAGTCTAATCCTAATATATACCAGTTATAGAACATATCGAGGAAACCTATCCAGGTATTATTGCGGCTTATACTGGGAGTTCCTCTTATGTAATTCATTGCTTTAAAGTAATCCATTGTTGTTATGTATAAAGTGTTGAATAACCAATTATTTACTCGATTAGGAACCAAGGTACTCCCAATATACCTAATTATCATTAGCCAGTGTATCGCCGTATGTAGCCTAGCAATGCTGTCCACCATTAGGTCTATACGATCATTTATTCTAGAACTGTTGTTAACAGCTAGGCTATACATTTCACGGGAGAGCTTATACCTGATGTATGAATTAGTAATAGCATCAAGTGTTAGGGGGTTTTGGAAAATTTTATTTCTCATTATTAAGTGTATTTTTTTCTCATAAATTGTTTTATTCCCCTTATACCACGCTATCAGCTTATTAATCAGATTCCTCTTTTCCGTTGCGCTTAGTGATTTATAATATGATTTTAAAGTATCGGCGTATGCTCGGAACATGTATGATGCAGCAGTGTATTTGTATTTTGTACTATAATACTTCTTCCCCGACTCATACTCTTTAAGTGCTTTATCATTTATACTGCTCCGATATCGTTCTATTATTCTTGTTACATTATGATAGAAAATCGAGTAGGAAATACTAAATACCCTATCTAGAACGGGGCTTTCTACATTGAGGCTTGTATTTACGGGCCGCCTATTTGTTAGGTTTAGGTACGGTAGCAGATGTATAATGTCGATGAAGCCGCGGTATCCAGGGGTATTCATCATGGATAGATTCAAGGGTCCTACAATCTCTTTTAAACCATACTTTAACCCAGCCTTAAACTTCGCCACAAGACCTGAAACATTACCGATAACTAGGTTAGGTGATACGAGTCCTGTAGCCCCTACTTTTTCTCTAGGTTTAACTCCTGTTAGTAGCTCTATAAAGCCTAGTAAGAAGTCGAGGGTAGCGCTCGTTCCTTCGATAACGGTATTGTGTGGAAAGACTATTCGATAATCTAGGGGCCTATAATCTATACCGGTTATGAGGCTTGCAAGTACTAGAGAATATTTAATGGAGATAATAGTATCTTGTCCCACATGCCCATACTCGTCGTCTATAATAACTCCTCCACTACCGGGGTATTCAGCTATTATTGTTACCGGTATTACTGATCCCTTACCCGTAGCTGTTACTGCGAGTAAAGTTATGTTTACTCTTCGAAGTATTGTTCTCCCACTATTAGCCTGTAATGGTTGGAGAATGATCATGGAGATTAACAGTAGGGATAATAGTATTCTAACCCTCATATCATATCAAGCCTCAGAGTAACACTGATTAATCATTGCATGTGCTCATTTTTGCCGGGTGTCTTCATCGGATACACACGTCCCTACAAGTATTCTAAGAATGATAGTATAAGTAGCACCACCTATATAGTTAAACCTAGGTAGACTTATAGAAGGTGTTATGGGTATTGGCTCAACCTATTCAACAGTATAAGGGGGATATGCCCTTCAGGGAGATTGCCGATACGTTTGAAAGGTTAGAAGTTATAACGTCTAGGACTCAGATGACGGTTATACTGGTGAACTTGTTTAAGAAGACTCCTCCCGAGATAATTGACCGTGTCGTATATATTATACAGGGGAGGCTTTGGCCCGATTGGAAGGGCTTGCCCGAGCTAGGCGTTGGGGAGAAGATGCTTATTAAAGCAATTGCGTTAGCGACGCATAGCCGTGAATCTGAAGTGGAAAATCTCTATAAGACCCTCGGCGATCTTGGTAAAGCCGCTGAACAGTTGAAGAAGAAAGCAGAGGAAAAGATGAGTAAAGCCGTATCAATACTAGCCTTCATACCTGCAAGGAAAGAATTAACTGTTAACCACGTCTACGATACATTAGCAAGGATCGCTATGGCGCAGGGGGAGGGTAGTAGGGATATTAAACTAAAACTACTAGCAGGTTTGTTGACGGATGCTACGCCTAAAGAGGCAAAATATATTGTAAGGTTTGTAGAAGGCAGGTTGAGGGTAGGGATTGGCGATGCAACGATAATGGATGCATTAGCTATAGTATATGGAGGAGGGAGCCATACTAGACCTATAATTGAGAGAGCGTACAACTTGAGATCCGATCTAGGGCTTATCGCTAAAATACTTGCAACACAGGGCATAGAGGCTTTGAAGAACTTAAAACCGCAAGTGGGTATTCCGATTAGGCCAATGCTTGCGGAGAGACTGAATGATCCAAAGGAGATGCTTCAGAAAGCAGGTGGTAGGGCCTACGTAGAGTATAAATATGATGGTGAGAGGGCTCAGATACATAAAGCTGGAGACAAGATCTGGATCTTCAGCCGTAGATTAGAAAACATTACATCCCAGTACCCGGATGTCGTTGAATACGCTAGGAAGTACATCAAGGCTAATGAAGCAATCGTTGAAGGCGAGATAGTCGTATATAACCCCGAGACCGGCGAGCTCAGACCATTCCAAGAATTAATGCATCGTAAGAGAAAGCACGATATACACATAGCAATCAAGGAATACCCCGTTAAAGTATTTCTCTTCGACCTCTTATACGTCGACGGTGAAGACTATACTCAGAAACCCCTCCCTGAGAGAAGGGCTAAGCTTAAAGAAATAATTATTGAAACCGATGTATTCCAAATAGCACAGTATATCGAGACGAGTGATCCTGAGGAACTGGAGAAATTCTTCCTAGAAGCCATAGAGAACGGCGCTGAGGGCGTGATGGTTAAAGCAATACATAAAAACGCGATATATCAAGCTGGTGTAAGGGGTTGGCTCTGGATAAAATATAAACGAGACTATAAGAGCGAGATGACGGACACGGTGGATCTAGTTGTTGTTGGAGCCTTCTACGGTAGGGGTAGGAGGGGAGGAAAGTTTGGAGCATTACTGATGGCGGCATATAACCCTGACAAAGATGTCTTCGAAACTGTCTGCAAAGTCGGAAGCGGGTTTAAAGACGAAGACCTCGACGCAATGCCCGAAATGTTTAAACCATATATTATTGAAAGAAAGCATCCACGAGTAGTAGCTAAGATGCAGCCAGATGTATGGATTACACCAGCAATAGTAGCTGAGATCATCGGTGCAGAATTAACATTGTCACCCCTCCATACATGCTGCCTCGACATGATAAAGCCAGGTGTCGGCATATCTATCAGGTTCCCAAGATTCATTAGGTGGAGGCCTGATAAAGGCCCCGAAGACGCCACTACGAGTAAGGAATTATACGAGATGTATATGAGACAGTTAAAGAAAATAACCGCGTAAGAATAATAATAGGTACGAAACCGTTACCGCGAAAAATACATTTTACAGTACAAAATAAGCGGCTAGTATTAGGTTCTGGGAGGTGGGGCTAGTATGACTATCATAACAGTATTTGCAGGCCCTGCAGGCTCAGGTAAAACTAGTCTTATCGCTTCATATGCTAGATGGCTTAGGAAGGAATTATTTATGAAAGTAGGCATAGTTAACCTCGATCCAGGCATTGAGAAAATACCCTACGAGCCTGTTTTCGATATCAGGCAGTGGTTTACCCTTAGCGATATAATGTTGAAGTATGGACTGGGCCCTAATGGTGCGTTTCTAAAAGCCTCTGAGCTTTTAGCTGAGAGGATAGATGAAGTAATGTCTAGTCCTCCATTTAGCAATATTATGGATTGGGACATGGTATTAATTGATACGCCGGGCCAGATGGAAGCATTCATTTTCCGTCCCTCTAGCAATGTCTTCTTCGAAGCCTTGACAAAGCTTGGAAACCCCGTTATGGTGTTTATCATAGATGCATCGGCTATCAAGACATTGTCAGATGCGGTAACCCTATGGTTTCTGGGCATACTCACACAGGTGAAAACAGGGATCGTCGTTGTACCGGTTATAAACAAGATCGATGCTGCCAGCAACCTCGAGCTAGCGAGGATGATCGTTGAGGAACCCGAGAGACTCTTAAAGATAGCCGAAGAGCAATCACATGAAGGACTCCTTTCCGAGGTTATTCCAGAGCTAGTATCTATAGCTTTAAAAACTAAGGGGGCTTATCGCCCAGTAATGGTGTCGGCTAAAAACTCGCAGGGGATGGAGGATCTACATTACCTGGTTCACGAAGCATTCTGTACATGCGGCGACCTCACATAAAATTAATTAATTATTCACTACGATATACTTAATCAACGAGTTTCTCAGTCGTTACTTGGTGTAATACAGTGATGTTTGAAGCAGTAGATTCTACAACCGCTATAATATTAATCCTCGCCGGTATATTCACTGGATTCCTTGGTAAAAAACTATTAAGGATCGGTATTGGTATTGTTGGAGGCGGACTATTAGCTTACGCAACTTATAAGCTCGGATTAATGTTTGGAGCATCCGGTAATTCCCTCTATGTCCTCGTAGCACTAGCATTCATTATCGGATACTTCCTAGCGTGGTTTATAGTCAAGCTAGCATTAGGCGTTGTTACGGGTATTGGTGTAGGTTTACTAGTTGCATCTATGCTTGGATTCATGAATAATCTAGGGATGCTACTGGTAACAGTACTTATATCCATTGGGATAATGTACCTGCTAGCAGACAAGATCATAGCGGTAGCCGTAGCAATACTTGGAACATTTCTGGTATTCTTAGGAGCATATTATTTCGTGGGGATCATTGGGGGAGCCGTTATAGCAGGATTATTCTTTCTGTTCCTAATATATTGGAAAATATTCCACAAATAACAGAGAGATTGTAGTAAGTGAGGGATTAAGGTGAATTGGAGAAATATAAGCCGGAAAGCACTGTATCAAGGTATTACTCAATACTTTTCTCACTCCCTAAGGATAGGACAATAGCTGTAACTTATCTTTTTGTTGAAATATTATATGTGATAGCTTATATATCAACGAGGTCGATATCATTACTTGTATCAATCCTTTACTCTGTGCTTCTCCTAATAACTCTACTATTTTATTCAAATATTGCTAGGAGCGTTTTCAAAAGAATACGGCGAAGCATAGGGTTGGCTTTGATAATACAAATAATATCTTCACTTGCAGGACTCATAGACCCAATCATCGGGATAATCCTCGGTGAATCTTTAGCGGTATTAGCTATTCTGGGTATTGATGGTACTAGCATTCCTAGATACCTTGTGCCGCTAATACCCGGAGTAATTATTGTCTGTATACTATACACGTGCAGCTTCATCTACATGCTCATCTTGTTAATCCCCATAATTCTAGACTATGTAAACTACGTTATAATGAGTATGGATAAGATCAACGGGATTAGAAGCCCGGATTTAGGCTCCCTATTTCTCCAAAACTTTCTCGAGAAAACCCTAGAAATAGAAAAATACTTCCTAAAACTATCAGAGCCTCGAATAGTTAAGCCCCGCTTATTAAAAACATGTAGCTCTGCGTTAATCTATACAGATATTCATTATGGTCCTTTTTCCAATGTTGGTAGTAGCGAATTTCCCTCAATGATTAGAAGGCTTGCGGGAAAAATCGGTAATGATGTAATAATACTTCACGGTGCAGGCAGTCATGATAGGAACATCCCGGTTAGAGAGCTTGCAAGGGATTATGCATTAACTATAATTAAGCAACTAGCATCTCGAGAAGACTGGGTTTCATTAAGATATAGTGGATGGTTAAGAGTTCGGGGAGGGGATGGATGGGATTTAGTAATACATAGGTTTGACAAGCTCCTATTAATACTTGTTTCTAGAGACAAGGGCATAGATGATCTCCCGTATACTCTGCAGGAATATATTGAAACGAAAACCTCCGAGTACGGTGTAGATGCTATCCTCATAGATTGTCATAACCATGAAAAAAGGGGAGAAATGGATATCGAGTCTCTAAAAACTTTATTAGACGAGTCAGTAACGCGTCTATTAGTAACAGACGCTAAATATACTAGCCCCAAGATACGATCGATTACTTTAAATGCTAGAGCTCCGGGCTTGATTGGTAATGAATT
Source organism: Desulfurococcales archaeon (assembly GCA_027002875.1). GTDB lineage: Archaea > Thermoproteota > Thermoprotei_A > Sulfolobales > Desulfurococcaceae > WAON01. The sequence continues at coordinate 183 of JALWZC010000079.1, read as the reverse complement.
AATTCTACTCGAAATAAGTGATGGAAGTAATCCATTCTACATAGTATACATGCCTGGCAATAACATGGTTCCCGGCGGAAGATATAGGATTAAAGAATACTTGTCTAGGAAGACGGGTCTTTCCCCGGACAATTTTGAAGTATTAACTAATGATGAACATAGGGAGACAGGTATACGTGCTGG
>JALWZC010000078.1 GCA_027002875.1 Desulfurococcales archaeon | reverse complement strand
CTGCTTGGACCAGTTATTAAAGCTGTAGCTGCTGATGAAGCCGTGTATTCCAGTATATCTCCAGGGTTTGCCTGCGCTGTATCGGATCCTATTACTAATGCGTACTTTACTAATCCACTAGCTACTGCGCCAATGCTTATCCTTAATGCTTCACTAGCAGCTCTACACGCGAATTCTAGGTCTGTAGCCATTGTTTTAGGCGTTATGCCTAGTGCTTCCGCTATTATCGTAGCTGATGGCTTAACGGCATAGGGCTTCGATTCTGTTCCGAACCATACGGCTCCGATTTCTGATGGTTTTATACCGGCTCTTCTCAACGCGTTTCTAGCTGCTTCCCAGCCCATTGTCACAGCGTCTTCGTCTCTCCCAGCAACGGATTTTTCCTCAACCATTAATCCTTTCGGGGTTTCCAGTGGAAAACCCCATATCCTAGTGATTTCTGATAATGGGAGCCTCCATCGGGGTATGTATACTCCCCAGCCAATAATACCGGTTTTATCCTCGGGTTTCAATTATTCCCCCTCCATGGATTGGTATTTCAACGAGTTAGTAAAAAGGATTCCTCGAGGAAAAATTATTTAGTGAGAGCTGTATAGTTGTTATGATGATTATTATGGTTACCTAGTCCTCAGCCTTGGCTCAACTATTCTCTCAAGAGCCATTCCTAATAGTACGAATGTTAATGATGTTATTGCTATTAGCAATCCCGGCGGTATAATCCACCACCATAGGTCTATTCTACCATACTGCCTTGCTCCTGCAAGTATTAGCCCCCACGTCGGGTATCCGTGGTATATTCCCAGTACTGCTAGTCCTGCCTCCGCTAGTATTGCTGCTGGTACTGAGAATACCATTGATGCTACTGCGTATGGTATTACTTGTGGTGTTATGTGTAGGAAGATTATCCTCTTATTACTAGCGCCTAGACATTTTGCTGCTTCAATGTATGGTTCGCTCTTTATAGATAAAGCCATTGATCTTATAACTATTGTTAACCCTCCCCATCCAAAAACGATCAGTGTGATCATTATCAGCCATAGCCTATAGATCGGCTCGTGAAATACGGCTATAGCTATGCTCGCTATTAGTATTAGGATTGGCAGTAGTGGTATGTTGCCGATGATGTCTACAGTCCTCTGTATTACTTCGTCAACCCATCCACCGTAATATCCGCTTATGACGCCTAGTATTACTCCTATAACTGTGTCTACGAAGGCTACGACTACACCTATAGCCATAGCTATTGGGAACCCATAGTAGAGACCGATAGCCAAGTCCCTGCCTAGATTATCGGTCCCCATCCAGCCAAAAGCAGAACCCTTAACTACTACTTGTACCCTCCCAACTTCATCGGTTAAATACGATACGGGGACATCTGGGAGAGTCTCCAATTCTACAAGTATTGTATACCTGCCTTTCAACGGCTCATACACTATAGTTTTATTCTCCCCGCTCAATATTTCTACTGGTTTCCCGAAGAGGAAATTAGTGATCTTGTTACTGGGTATATTTTTCTCTGTTATATTAACACCGTATTTCTGATTCATTATCGCCAATGACTCATTACTTATGGATACTATTGTGCCTACATCTGGGATCACTGATAATGGCTGTGTTACATATGCGTAGATTTTACCCTTAATAGTTTTGTTCGCGGTTAATTGTGGTAGTACCTCCTTTAATGTAAAGTTTATTCCATCAGGCCTAATAATGATCACTCTAACCTTCGGCATAGCATATCTTAACCCTGTAGTTACATTATAGATCTTCCACCTATCAATAGCTTTGATCCTATAAATCTTAATCAATAATCCAGTTGGGAAAGCATTATCGTTCAATACATAGGTGGCTTTGTATCTAAGTATCGGTGTCTTCACTGTTATTATGAATCCCGACACGGTGACTTTCTGAACCCTGTATATTAAATCGTAACGTGATCCTGGAACGTTGATAACCTTATGCGGAGCTACTGGCTGTCCGAAATACTTGACCCATACTGGAGGGACTGTTATTGGGTTGTTCTCCCAATGTTTTGGATCATTCCATATAGCCGTAAAGTTTGAAGGCATGGTTGCTGCAGCCATTATTGATATGAAGAGTAGGATCGCGAAGAGTATTAATCCAACCTTTCCCGTTCCGAAACGCCATATCTCTCTCAAGTATTCTTTTAGTGTAGGTATACCGAGTATACGGTATAGTTTATCTTTGAAAGATTCTTGAAATGGAGCATATTTTTCTTCAAATGCTTTACTACTGCTCATCTGTACCTCACCCTCGGATCGAGCCATATGTAAAGTGCTTCGAGTATCCACCTAGCTATAACGTAGATGAGTGTGAATACGTAGGTTAAGCCTAGAATTGTCGCTACGTCTCCATCTACTATTGCGGCATAGTATAGTGAACCCATTCCCGGCCAGTAGAATACTGATTCTGTAATGATTAAACCGCCTATTGAACCAGCTAATCCAAGTATGACGTATGTTACTATTGGTGGAGCCGCTACTCTTACGATGTATTTTCGCACGATCATTGATTCCGGTAACCCCTTCGCCTTAGCCACTGTTACGAAGTCTTCCCTTACAATTCTGAGAACTACAGCTCTCACACTATATAACCATCCGCCAAGGAATGTTATTACAATCGTTATTATTGGTAGAGCAGCATAGTATGCTATCATTATTGTATTGTGTAGCGGGTCTTTCCAGAAGTCGTTTATGAATTTTATAACGGCTGTGCCTGTTGGCGGGAATATGTGGAGTTCGTAGGCGAAGAAGAATATGAAGATTAGTCCAAGCCACCATACGGGTATCGCGTTGAATAGTGCCGCGTAGGATACTACCAGTCTATCGAGTTTTGTACCGTAGTGATAGGCTATTTTCGGGGCTAATGGGAGTGCTATAGCCATACATATTATTTCCGCAACTGTTAACATTACTATCGTTCTAGGTAGGACTATTAGTATTACGTCCCATACCTTTGCAGGTGCAAGTACGCCGGCTACATTTACTACATCTTGCTTATCTGTTTCGCCCAGATTTCCCATTAATGTGTTGATTACCAGTGGTATTACGCGGTGATACCATGGCTTATTTAATCCGTAGACTATCGTTAGGTTGCCTCTCTTCCACCTAACTAGATCGCTAATTGGATAGCATATTCTCGGAGGCGATATGCGGACTGTAAGGGTTGAGAATGGTGTAGTTACCTGGGTTGTATTATAGTATGTTAATTCTATTATTAATTTATAAGTACCAGTTAATGGTTTAAAGGCTATTTTTCCATTAACTTGTTCCGGCACAGAATAGAATAATGTATTTACGGTTGCCTTAAGAGTTACCTTTTTCCCCCCGAAATACTTTGTTTCTAGTGCTTGAATAATGGATTTCTTTAGTGTATTGGTATTTGGTTTTGCAATATACGTTTTATTTGTTTGTATTACACCGCTAGTGAAGTTCGTTAAGTTGAGCCCTTTGATCACTGCTGTAGTGTTTATATATGAGAATCTAACACCATCAGGTCTCTCAACATAAACTACTATGTGCGGGTATATTGTTTCATTATCTATCTTGACGATTGTTATGTTGGCTATGGATATTTCTGGTAATCCAGGAGGCTTCCTGGGATCCTTATACTGTAGTGGTTTATCCGATGTTACCGATGCTTCCACTGTTCCGCTAAATATTTTGTTAGATCCAGATACCGACGAAGTAAATGCTGATGCGGGGGTTACTATTCTTAATTCACTACCGAGGTTTATACAGTAAAATCCACCCGATGCTCTTTGCCGTAATCTCATCTGGTAAGCTCTAACCTGGGCATCGATCATTGCCTTCCATATTCTCTCGGAGTAGCCGGTAGCCTCCATAATAATGCCTGTAAGGAAAAGGATTATGATCAATGCTACTGCTAGTATTATTGCTCTCCTTACAAGTATCGATCCCGCACCGGGCATTAGCGTGCACCTCGACGAATTACGTTTTATCTTTACTGGATGGTTTACTTATAAATTTAGTTGTTAGTAGTGATCGTGTGCTAAGCGGAGAAGTGTAAATCAATACTATTACTTCAAATATAGAATGGTGTTTTGAAAAAAGAGTTGATTTAAAAAGCTACATATTTTGGTCTTATATTATATTTGTTTATTTCTTTATGAATGGTACTGCTATTGCGATGATTACTAGGATGAGTGTTACTATTTCTAATATTTGTAGTGTTGACAGTGATCCCTGTAGGTCTTTTACTGCTGATGCGCTCTTACCTGCTGTTGCGTTGATTGAGTCTAGTTTTGCTGATAATGCGTCGACTTTGTCCGATACTGTATCGATCTTGTCTCCCAGTGATGATACTGTGTTGGTTATTGATTTGGTTAGGTTCGTGAATGATGATTGTAGGGTGTTCTGTAGTCCTTCGATTGCTGTTGCTACTCTCTCTCCTAGTATTGCTGTTAGGTTCTGCTGTATTTGTGATAGCTGCCCACTTATCTGTGATTGCAGGTTTGCAAGGTTCTGCTGTAACTGTGCTAGCTGTCCGGGTGTGTTGGGTAGTGTTGTGATTGTTGCTTCTTCAACGTCTGGGACTGCTACCTTGTCGCTGTAGGCTATTACTACTAGCTTGTAGTTGTAGTATGGTGTTAGCTTACTCGTTACTGTTTCTGGTAGGTGTATTACGAAGGCTGGTCCCTGCTGTACTGCTTCTCCCTTTAATACTACGTTTCCAGTCGCCGGGTCTACCAGTAGCCATTTAACAGTGATGCGGCCTGCTCCAGACACTGATATAGTCATTGTAAAGTCTGTTCCTACTACTAGTGGCCTAGTGTTGATGCTGATTATCTTAGTGTAGATTGGTGAGCCGAAGAACCAGTCGCCTGGCTTGAATGGGTAGGTTGGGTCTCTCCATGCTTTTAGTACTGCTGTTTGCGCGTCTTTATCGAAGCTTTCAATGTAGAATGGGCCTTGGCTTATCCATGCATGTCCGAATCTATCAATGAAGTTTACGACTGCGTTTAGCCTGTTTACGAATTCGTCATCGGTTAATACTACATGTCCGTTAACGTTGAATAATCCCTTGTACTCGTCTGGTATTGTGCCGTTATCGATTAACATCTGTGCAACAGTCTTAGCATCCAGTGCTACTTCGGGCACTACTAGGTCTAGTGTTGGTATTCCTTCATCCTGGCTCCTAGCCTGGCTTAACGCGTATAGGTGTCCGAGGGTTGCATTTACTGTCTTAGAGAATGCTAGCCTGAACATTATTATGTTGAGGTCTGCGGGTACTGGTACTCCCCATACAGCGTATTGTCCGATGTAGTTGGGGTCGAAGTGCCAGTAGTCAACATATACGTCTACTGTTCCCTGGTCCCAGTGGAATACGAAGCCCTTGATCGTGTCTAGCCATGGTCTTAGTGTTGATGAAATGTCTCCTTCTAGAGAGCTCTTAACTGGGTCGTAGGCTATTTCGTAGTCTAAGCCTATTGATGCCACTATGTCCGCCCATGTTATTGTTACGTTGTCATGGAACTTTGTGCCTAGGAATTTGGAGAAGTCTAGCGTTACCTTGCTCTTAGCTATTACTCCGCTTCCAACTGTTACCCACTTATTGTTTACTGCATCATATACTACTGCATCCGCAGGTACTGTCATATTACCGTCTGGGCCTGCAGTGTCGACTGTCCATGATACGCGGAATGGTATTGGTTCACCGTTGAATGGGTGCGTCCATGCGGCTGGATCCGCTGTTGCCCTCATTATGTCTACGCTATATACGTCTTCGAATCCTCCCCATGGGTTCCAGATTGACGATGACGTCCATACGTGTAGGTGCCCGATCCTGACTACTCCGCTGGGTGTATTCATTTCGCGTAGGTTGAACGGGCTTCTAAGCCCTGATCCTAGATCGTCAGTTATACCGCTTACATAGTTCATGTATGGCTGTATCTCGAGCCTAGTTGCTACCCAGATACGTACCGCTTCCTGTATCGCTAATAGTGTAGCGTTCCTGTATAACCAGTTCCTCTCCTGCAGGCTCTTGAATTTACCGAAGTATATTTTCTGTCCTAGCTCGTCTAGCGTCTTATTGTGATAGTTCCACCATCCGGGTACCTGTAGTCCCGGTAGCCACCCAAACCATGGACAGTTGAACTGGTTAATTGTTACATAGTCCCATCTGTCAATACCGCCTTTACCCCATCCCTCGGTGTATAAGTGCCATTCTAGGTCTATTGGGTTGCTGAAGTATACTAGGAAGATTGCTTGTCCGAACTGCATGTACATTCTCTCTACACTGAATCCTATTTGTACTAGTGCGTTGGCTAGCTGGTCTCCGATCTCTTTCCTCTCGTCCTCAATACGTATTACGAACTTTATCGTTATTGGTTTTCCGTCATAGTACCATTTGCCGTTCTGGAAGGTTGCACCAGCTGCTGTTAGTGCTTGACTGATTAACTGCTGGGCTTTTGTCGGGTTGAATATGAACTGGTACTGCTGTACTATGTCTGCAATTGTTGTATAGTCTGGATCGTATACTGATAGGAATGTGTACATTGGGGCTGCGTATCCTCTGTAGATGGAGTTTACGATGTATGATCTATCGATTAAGTAGTTTAGTGCAAACCTCACTTTTCTAAATGCGAATGGGTTGATACCAACGCCCGGATACGCTCCGAATTCTACATATGTTCCATTCTTAGTGTGCTCGATGTAAACGATTGCACCAACAGGTACTCCCTCCCTCTGTGCAACCTCCTGCTTAGTGAGGTTTACTCCTTGATAGGTCTTCGTTAGCACTGGTGCCGGGTTTGCAATGAAGTCTACAATACCGCTTGCCGGCGTTAGGAACTTTGCATTAGCAGGCAGGTTCTCTGCTAGAGCAGGCTTTAACCCGAATAAGTAGACGTCAATAGTATTGCCTAAAGCATTTGGAACCTGTTCTAATGGTACAGCTGAATAATCAAGCTCATTAGCTGCTGGTCCAGTTTCTCCCTGTGTTACTGGTGTATTTATAGCCGTTGCAAGCGTTGATCCATACGCGAGTATGAAGGCTAGAATTATTAATAATCCAAGATACTTATTCATGATATACTCCCCCTTTAGTGGTCTAGGGTATTGTTATAGTATGAGACTATAAAAATCTTATCTATTGAATAATTTCAGGTACATAGTATTCCATACTGATTCATCTAGTTCTCTTATTTTTCCAATATTTCCTTGGTTTATGATGAACTAGATAAGCGTACATAGATCCGAGGATAATAGTCTCTATAATTATAAGTAGTAACGGATTATCAATAGGCCTAAACTCTACTCTTCCATTATTGTCCACGTATAGTTTAACTATTATTGAAAAACTGTACCCGTAAAAGTATTTACGCACGATGTAATCCGTATCGATGATACCCCTATTATAAATGCTTGCAACATATTCCTTTCTCTCCATATGGATATTATATATTATAATGTGTGCTTCAAGAGGCATGTTTGTTTTTATCTCGATGCCTTTGCCTACTACAGCATAAGAAATATTTACCCTACACGGATACGTAGACGTATAAGTTGTGAATAGCGAAGTATCATATCTTGCGGGTGGGCCTAACACGATGGGTGTTTTTGTATAGTTATCAATTATCTTCAATAAGTATCGCTGAGAAGGATTATTATTAATCTTTATAAGAAATTCCTTATTCACCTCATGATGCCCGTTTATAAAGTCTATGCTAGCCAGGGTTTTATTGAATAAGTTTTCACCATTATCATAGTTAAATACGAGAAGTACTAACTCCACTTTGGATATCTTACTAGTAATTGGAGTATTTGACAATATGTCTACATAGTTTAACCGCACGTAAAGGTAGAGATTCACAGGCTTCAAAACTATTTCACTATGCCCTAAACTTAATGGTGGGATAACATAATATGAAATAGCAATTATTATTGCAATAAAAAAGAGCAGACCAAGATTCTTTTTCAACCGCTTTTTCACGGCTCTTCACCAATAAAGCGTCCAGACCATATTCATGGGTTTTGACGGGATAAAAGAATATAGTAGGCTAATTCCTTCATTAAAATGACTGGTGTATTAGGATATGAATGACGGACAAGACAGGGTTAATGTTTTCAGGATTTATGTATTATTATTCCTGATCTCAGCCGTACTTGCATTTACCTTATCATTACTAGCTATGAGCAGTGTTGAACGGGTATCGAATATCTATATAGGGGCTTTAGATGTTTCGCGGGAGAATATGCTAGATGTATTCGACAAATATAGTAGGTCGGGCGTGAGAATTAGTGGTAGTGTTTATGGATCGGAACTAGTGCTCGTTAAATCCAGTTGTAGCTGCCCCTTAAACTATACAATCTATGATTTATCCAAGAATACATCGTCAACATATGTGTTCAACGGGAATGTCTCCGATACTAAATTAAAGACTCTTTACAGCCTTGTATTCTTCGACTATAATGATACTTCCCCATGCTTGATCAACGTGTCTCTTAGGATCAGATGGCGTGATTATATATACAGGTACCTCGCTGTTCCCGGTTTTATCTTCTTCGCAGTATCGATTACGTTAATGTATAAGATACTGATTACGAGGACTGTTGAGAAATACTATGAGGGGAAGAAATAATTACTTCTTTAAGAGTTTCACTATCTCTTCCGGTTCTCCATGCATCCAGCAGGAGACATAGTGGTCTTTTTCAACTTCTATTAATGGTGGCTCTATTGCTTCGCAATACTTTTGTATTCTGGGAGTATTATCGTAGACTACGCATCTAGGCCTAAACCTGCATCCCGGGGGAATGTTTATAGCGCTTGGAACTTCGCCCTTAATCGGTAATTCCCTAAGTATGTGGCGGTTCCTCGGATCCGGGTCTGGTATTGCCGCTATTAATGCTTTCGTGTAGGGATGCTGTGGATTCTCGAGAACGCGGCGTGTCGGGCCCAGCTCAACTATTTTTCCGAGATACATTATTGCGATCTTATTTGTAATATACCTTGCAAGCGCTAAGTCGTGTGTTATGAATAAATATGTTAATCCCATACGGTTTTTAAGCTCCATCATTAACTCTAATATCTCAGCACGGATCGATACATCAAGCATCGATACTGGCTCGTCCGCAACTATAAACTTTGGCTGAAGGATTAATGCTCTAGCTATTACAACCCTCTGCCTCTGACCTCCGGATAGCATGTGTGGGTAGCGGTTCATGAATTCCTCAGGTGGTGTTAGTTTCACCGCTTCTAATGCTTTAGCTACTATATCGTATCTCTCCTCCTTAGTACTCCCAATCTTGTGGATGACAAGGGGTTCCTCGAGTATCTTGTAAATTGTTAGTCTTGGGTTTAGGCTTCCATAGGGGTCTTGGAAAATCATCTGCATTTCCTTGCGGAGAGGCTTTAGGTGGCGTGGAGGAATCTTTGCTATATCGATGTTACCATAATCATCTATTACCGGAGGCTCATAACCGTTCTCAGCCCATTCATCCAGTAGTCTTTTACGTGGGTGGTAACCTATGACTCCAGACGTCGGATCCACTAGTCGTAGGATGGTTTTACCAGTAGTAGTCTTTCCACATCCAGACTCTCCGGCTAAGCCGAAGGTATCTCCGTCCTGGATCTTGAAGGATACCCCGTCAACTGCGTGGACGTATCTCGGCGGAATCCTTTTAATAGCGTCCATAATGCTCCTTCTAAGGGGAAACCATGTCTTCAAGCTTTTAACGTATATAATTGTCTGTTCATCGGGTATGGGTTCAAACATTTTAACCATTAAACATTCACACCCCAACTACTTCTTGGCATGTAGCCAACAAGATACAAAATGACCGGGTTCAACTTCGATAGTAGGTGGCTCCTCCTTCGTACATATATCCATGCGGAACTTACAGCGTGGGGCAAAGCGGCAGCCCGGAGGCGGCGCTATCAAGTCTGGCGGTGTTCCAGGGATCCATTCAAGCTTTGAGATCTCCCCCCTTAGCCTCGGTATACTCCTTAGTAGTGCCTGGGTATAGGGGTGCTGGGGGTTTAAGTATATTTGCTCGGCTGTGCCGTACTCTACTATTTTTCCCGCATACATTATTGCTACTTTATCAGCGATCTCGGCTATGAGGCTTAAATCATGTGTGATCAGTATTATCGATACGTTCTTCTCTCTCTGAAGTTTCTTCAACAAGTTCATGATCTGAGCTTGCACTACTACGTCCAGTGCAGTTGTCGGCTCGTCAGCTATCACAAGAGGGGGGTTTAGCGCTAGAGCCATAGCGATCATTACTCGCTGCTTCATACCGCCTGATAACTCGTGGGGATAGGATCGGGCTCGTTTTGGATCTATACCGACCATTTCCAGGAGTTCATAAACTTTAGACATTGCTTCGGTCTTGGTTAATCCTTGATGAAGCATGAAAACCTCGGCTAACTGGTCTCCAATTGTATAAACGGGGTTTAAGGCGTTCATAGCTCCTTGAAAGATCATAGAGATCTTCTTCCACCTATATTTCTTACGGAATTCCTCATCGCTTAGCTCTAGGATGTTTTTACCCTCGAAAACTATTTTTCCACCAACGATCTTTCCGGGCGGAGGAACTAGTCTTATAAGCGAGTATGCAGTAGTACTCTTACCACAGCCGGATTCACCGGCTAAACCCATTACTTCACCCTTATTTAGAGTGAAAGATACCCCGTCAACGGCTTTTACTACTCCCTTAGTAGTGTAGAAATACGTCTTCAGATCCTTAACCTCGAGTAGTGTTTCCAACTAGTACACCTCTCATTGAAAAGCAAACATTACTCACGGCCTACTCTACGGGATACCCTACTGAGATTCGTGTATTCTCATTATGTTTAATATTTTTTAAAGCTATTGTTTTTAGGGTATGCTGGTGTGATTATGCCTGAAACTCCCTTTATACCCTCCCCGATCAGTGTTGTTAGGATGGGGCTAAGAGAAGCGTGTGTTGGTGAGGGAGATGTTTTAATTGATCTAGGCTCTGGCGATGGTAGAGTTGTTGTTGAAGCTGCACTAATGGGAGCTCGAGCGATTGGTGTCGAGATTGATCCTATACTCGTAGAAGTATCCAGGGAAGTAATAGCAGAGAAGGGATTAACTGGTAGAGCATTTATATATCACGGAGACTTCTACAACACTTCATTGAACGCCGTAACGGTAGTATATCAATACTTATACCCTTCAATATCGAAAATACTATCGGAAAAGTATGAAAAGGAACTACCCCTAGGTGCACGCGTAATAGCTTTAGACCTCCCTATCCCGGATTGGCTTCCAGTGAAAATTCGAAGAAGGCTCGACGGGTCCGGTATTCTACGTAGCGTATTTATATATGTTATGGGTATCAGTAATCCCTCAAGCTGGATTATTAATAGTAGACAGGTGATCCCAAGCCTCATAGCTATGAATATGGGGCTTCTCAACTGCAAGTCTAGGGATACTAAGCCTTGATCAATATAACACTTAAACATAAGATCTGGAGGGGCAGGGAACTCTACCATGTTAAAGGTTATCCTCTGCTTGGCTACATAGGGTTCGGCGTAATAGATCGTGGGACGAACGTGTTACAGGTTAGGCCTACAACCCTCTGCCCCCTAAACTGTATCTTCTGCAGCGTTGATGCTGGACCTATGAGTAGGAATAGATGGGCCGAGTTCATAGTCGATCAAGAATCTATAGTTGAGACCGTAAAGCTATTTATACCAGTAAAAGGTGGAGGGATCGAAGCACTCATCGATACTATAGGCGACGCATTCACGTACCCTTACCTCGAAGAACTAGTCTATAAACTCAAAAACCTAGTTGGAATAAGAAGTATAGCTGCTGAAACGCACGGTGCACTACTTAGCAGAGAAAGAATCGATAAACTAGAAAAAGCAGGCCTCGACAGAATCAACCTCAGTATCGACACTCTAGACCCAGATAAAGCCCGGATCCTACAAGGAGTTAAATGGTACGATGTACGCCGGGTTATAAGACTTGCAGAATACATTGTGAAAAATACGAGTATCGACCTACACGTTACACCAGTATGGATCCCCGGGGTAAACGATGAGGATATAGTTGAAGTTGTTAAATGGGCTTATAGAATCGGGGCGGGTAAAAAGTGGCCTCCAGTAACGGTGCAAAAATACAATGCACACAAGTATGGTAGAAAAGTGCCCGGAGTAAAGCCGTTAAGCTGGAGGGAGTTCTGGAGAAAAATAAGGGAATTAGAACGAAAAACCGGCCTAAGGCTTACGTGGAGTATGGAGGAGTGGGGGATGGAGAAAAGGCCTCGAATCACCTGCCCCTACCGTGTTAGGAGCAAGGTATTTGTTAAAACCTTATCTAGAGGAGTTTTCCGCGGGGAGTATATAGGATTAGAATTAGAAAATAAATGGCTCATAACCATTCCTCATAAAAGTCTATCTCTCGGCGAGAATTTCCTCGTCGAGATAACCCATGTAAAAGACTGTTTACCCATAGGGAAAATAGTCGGGAAAGCTTAAAAAGCCGGAAAATAATCATAGATGCAGGGGGACCAGCCGGTAGCCGAGGCTCTTAACCCGTAGGTCCCGGGTTCAAATCCCGGCGGGCCCGCTACACATACTTATTCTCCCTTATGTAGGATAATATTCAAATACAAAGATAGTGGCGGACGAGGCCCTCCAAGTAATAGTACCGCTATAATACATATACGCGGAATAAATACTACATCATTATAAGAGGAGGCTAGGGCTAGAAATTGAAGAGTACACCGTTATATCCAGTTTATAGAGGAGTAGTATATGCTGTTCCAGGAACACCTCTTCTATACATTGATTATCAGGGTATACTCGTCCTAGCAGACCTCCATTTAGGATATGAAGAAGCACTAGCCCGCGGATACCTATATACTACTAGTAAAAACGACAACATAGTACGCTATGTAGGAGCAGTAATTGTACCTAAAAGACAGTTAAAGAAAGTAATAGAGTACCTCGATAAAGCTTTCAGCCTACTTGACGGAAAGATCAAGAAGGTTGTTGTAAACGGTGATCTGAAACATGCGTTTGACAGGCTTCTACGGCAGGAAAGAATAGAGGTTAAGACCTTTCTAGATTATTTATTGGAGAAGAAGGCTGAGATCATACTGGTTAGGGGGAACCACGATAACTATCTACCTTTAATATTGAAGGATTACGGATTAGAGCTTATCAAGCAATACGAAACCACTGTACCTGGTATAGGAAAAGTATTGTTTACACATGGCCACTACGATGTTAACATCGACAATTATGACCTAGTAATTATAGGCCACGAACACCCAGCGATCAAATGCTTAACTACTTCTAAAAACCCCGCTATCCTCATCGTCAATACAAGCATAGGCAATCATATCCTTGTATTACCAGCAGCAGGGGCTTACCAAGCAGGAACAACTGTATCTCTTTCACCAGAGAACTACTTGTCACCAATTATTAGGAAATACGGAGTATTAGAGGAGGCAGAACTGATTACATGGGTTGAGACAAAACCCGTAAGAGAATATGTTAGAAATCTCTTAGAAGATATTAAGGATATTATATCAGCACGTATCATAACTATTGACGAGTTAACTCTTATTTATTTAAGATTTAAGAGTCTCTTAGACGCTTTAATGATTTGTAGATTATAATTCCCTTGTAACCTTCACAGCGTCATACCCATGCCGTACAATCACTGTTACTTTCTTAAACCCTTTATTATCCCTAGACATTATTTCATGAAATGTATCAGCAATACTGTTAGCTATTGAAAGCATTTTAGCTCTCTTTCTAGTAAGTCCTAGCTTTGTAATAGTTATTTCAACTATTAACTCGTCTAACCCCCCAGTTACAATTGCTTGAAGAATATTTATCCTCTCAGCACTAGCTAGATCGAGGAGTTTATCGCTGAGTTCTATAATAGCTTTATCTAAATCTATTATCTCCCTAATCTTCAACGGCTTTGCTTTTGCCTCAACTTTCTTCTCTTCTTCAACTACTTTTTTAACACCCGGTATGTTTAGTGCTGGTACTAATGTTGGTGGAAGGAACTTACGAGCTTCCTCAACTGTTAGTATTTTCGTCTGTTCTAGACTTGTCTCAACAGGTATTGTCATACTCGGCTTCTCGCCGCCCTCAATCAACTCTTCAACCTCTCTCTTAGGCTTAACGGCTAGTTTAGGCTTCTTAGGCTTCTCCTCTTCTACTTCCTTAGGCATACCTATTAGTTCAAGGGATACTCCAAGCCTTCTCTCAATAAAAGATACTGGGAGTTCTGTTAGCTCGATCATACCGATCGTGTAAACATTTCTATTAATATTAAAAGCAAGCTTTACAAGGCAATCTTTTCCCGATAATTCTTCATCATCGATATTTCCGTGGGCAGCCATGACGATTTTATTACAAACTAGAAGTATTACTTCATCCCACTTACCATCTCTTTTCCTAAGACTAAGCCTTGCAAATAAACACTTCCTATGAGTACGATCGGTTATCTCCTTTAAAACCTGGGGTATTTGATCACCCATGATCCTCTCAATACCCTGAAATACACCCTCAAGAGTCATATATGCTTCAAAGGTGGATTGTTTAATCTTCTCGCTAACCTCTTCAATACCATCAAAAACCTGAATTTCTACGGATTCCTCGCCCAAAACCCTTCACCAACACCCTCGAAACACGAGTATTTAATTACTATAACCACAGTATAAGTTATTTCTTTTTCAGACAATCGACCCTTCCTCATCCCGTTGATTCAACGGTCTGCCTATGTCGGCTTCATCACTACGTTATATATTCATATTATAAATCCCTATATTTTAATAACGATCGTGTTTCCCCCTTTTCTCTTAGCTGACTTTAATAATTTTACGGCTCTGCGCCTACCGGGTGTTGCACGGTAGGCTTCTCGCCTATTTCTCGCCGGTTTTAATAATACATAGTCTCTAAGGACTACTATCGTTATTCCTACTCCTAGCTGGTTCATTCTATTTTTAATCTTTTCAAGATCATTTATCATATCAGCTATTTCCCTATCGGTTAAACCAGTTAATTCTATAATGGCCTCCTCAGTACCGCGTTTTTTATCTAGCCCATAGATCACTACGCCCCTATACTTGGTTATGAATTCTTCTATTAGTTGTGTAAGGGTCCCCGTTACAATGTTTGGCTTATACTCGTCGAAGCCGTGAGAAACAGTGTATTCCTCAAAACTGTCAAGATCAAGCAAAACAATGATTCCCTCAATAAACAATGGCGAAACACCCGGAAAATAAAATACTGATTTTTCAGAGTGAGATAGGATCTTCATCCCCTAGATGAACGCTCGAAACCTTCCACGTTTCTTTCTGGGTCCCAGGCTGCTCGCGTCATCATCGTTTAAAAATTAGGTTTTAGGTGAGTTTTAAAACCTGCTTTGGTAATAGGCATTTTAGTTCTTTGAGTTTCTTAGCGATTTTATGGACGGCTTCTTCGACTTCCCTCTCCTCTTTTGCACCAGTTATTACCATTTTCCCACTACTGAATATTAGTAATACCACCCTTGGATTCCTCATACGGTATATTAAGCCAGGAAATTGTTCCGGTTCATACATGCTGTTCTCGAGGAGGTAAGCGGCTTTTTCGAGGTTCACATAGTAATCTATATCTCCGCTCGCAACAATGTTCTGAATCTGTATCCTTGGCTTTGAAACAATCTTTATCCCGTGTTTCCTGAGTAGTTTAATGATCTTCTTAACGGCGTCTATTAACTGGCTAGTACTCTTAGCACCAGTGACCACCATTTTACCGGATTTAAAGATTAACGCAGTAGTCTTAGGCTTCTCCAGTCTAAGTATGAGGCCGGGAAACTGGTCTGGCTGGTAAGTAACGTTTGGAACCCTGCTCTCTATAAGGTTTAAGTCTAAGGTTTGATCAAGAATCACCGTTGCGACAATGTTCTCAATCCTGATCGTGGGACGAATAACTATGTCTTCACTCATCTATACTCCCCCATACTC
>JALWZC010000077.1 GCA_027002875.1 Desulfurococcales archaeon | reverse complement strand
TGCTTTATGGTTGATCTACGTGGTTTAATAATTTATATTATAAGGATTTACAGGCCTCCCCGGAGGGTTTTACATAGCCTTGTCTACCTAGCCCTCGAGGGTGACGGCGGTATTGAGTGGAGCCTCGGTTATCTTGGCCCTTATTCTGAGGAGGTTGAGGATATTATCAGGGATCCACTGGGTTCGGGTATCGCTAGGATCTGCCCCGGCGATCGCTTGAGCCTAGACTATTGCCCCGGCGATACGATTGATACGTCTCGTATCGTCTCTATCGCTTCTAAAACCTTTATCGTTAGGAAAACTGCTAAGTACATGCTTCGAGGATACTAGCTCGTCTCTGGTAATTCCTCGATCCTCTTACCCATTAAGTCTTTAAGTATATCAGCTACAACCCTCCTCGCCTTGTTAATATCTTCTTCTCTTAGCCCCCGATACTTTACGCGGTTGAGGTATACGATGAATAATGCTTCGGGTACTAAGCCGTATCTTAGAGCAAATTCGTTCGGGCTAATAGCGTTTATATGTACTGGTACTTCATCCCTCGTCTTTACCTGTACTAGTGTTTTAACTGATTCCCTAGTAGCTGATGGATAAATATCTATCTTCAAGATAACCACGTGTACGTCGTCCGGCGTAAATCCCTTACTCTTCAACTCGGCGGATACTTCTTCTTTAACAGCTTTAACTAGTGCATCCTGTATTACTTCGCCGAACCTAGTGCTGAAAACATACCTGATCTTTCTTAGATCCGCTGTGAAAGTGTCTAGTCTTTTCCATATTGGTTTACGGTACATGAATAGGTTTTCGAGGCTCTGCTTCACTATTTCCCGTTTATCCTCGGGTATGTTCCCGTATTCTCTATTGATCATTACCCGGTGCATTAATCCGTAGAGGCCTGTATCAGTTAATAAATAGTATTTCTCTAGGTCTTCGCTATTGCTAAGCATTTTCTCGATTATCGGTGCTATGTAGTCGCGTAGTGCGTTGATGATTAAGCCTATTGTTTCCGTGAAGGCTAGGTTTACGTGGTGTAGGTAGACGTTTTTATACATCATCTTCCTAGCGTTTAGGAGCCTTATTAGGTCGTCGTTCGCCTTATATGATATCCCGATGGATAGGTTTCCATTATAATCTATGATATACGTGTTCCTGAGTAGCCATTCATTATTAATATTACCCAGTGGTAGACCGGTGTAGTAGCTGTCGCGGAGTAGGTAATCTATGATGTCGGAGGTGTACACGTAGTCTCGAACAATCATCCTTACTAGGAGGCTTGGAGCCTTCTCGGGCTCGTTTAGTGGATGATAAAACTCCTCAAGCCTGAGCACGTTCCTACTGGTTAAGTCCGTGTATTTCACAGCGCTACCCGGTGGTTTTAGGGAGTCATCTATAATCTCTAATAATTTTTCAGCATCGACTCCGAGATCACTATACTCCCTTACCCAGCCCTTGATCTTCTCTCTTAAAAAGTCCCTATAAATAATGTAGCCCATGATCTCGTGGTTTCCAACCCTAAAACCCAGGTAATCCTTCTTCTTGTAAACGTATTGGTCGAATGCATGGCTGAAGGGGCCGTGCCCTATATCGTGAAGTAACCCGACGATCCTGGCTGCTAATGCTACCGTTCTCGGCCTGTTGCGGCTCATTAATTCACTAAACCATTTTCTACCGCTGTACTTTTCTCTGGAGATCGTCTTTAGCAGCTGGTTAACGTAGAGGAAGGACAGGTGCATAACTCCTAGTGAGTGGCTAAACCTTGTATGGGTAGCGTTCGGATATACGAAGTGGGCTGTTTGCAGCTGATAAATATATCTTAACCTCTGGAGAGGCCATGAATCAATAATTCTATCCTCAAATCCTTTAACGTAGTCGATGTAACCATATATTATATCTCGAACCTGGGCATTAAATGGTAGAAACCATAGAATACCTAGCTCCCTCTGCCCCGCCGTGCGATCCTCGGCAGGCGTTATCGTAGCCAAGGTATTACCACCATGAAAAACATTATAAAGCGATCAATATAAACCTTTCCATCAACCAAATAAACTCACTAATAAATACAAACAATGTCCCGGCACCCTAGATTTATCTGAAGAATAAACCCCATAGTTGATTAATTAGGGAAGACTCCAATACGATTTCATCATACAGAACTACATATACTATATATAGACTAACTAATAGTAAATTACAAATTTGTTAAATCCATAAGAATGAAATATTGGTGTTCTAATTGTCGTATAAAATAATTAGGATTAAGACCGAAGACAAGAAGAGGCTGGAAAGGTTAGCCGAGATATTTGGATTTAAGAGTCTAAGTGAAGCATTAAGATACGCTATATCAGTTGCAGAGAAAGAAGCTAATAAAATTGAGGCTGATTTAGAGAGCGCCTTGAAATCGTTAAAGTACGCTAGAGATATAGGCGAAACTAGAGCAGAAGATGTTGATGAATACTTATATGGAGAAGGCTGAGATAGCTTTTCTAGTCAATACTGGAACATCCTTTGCAATCCATATTTAAGAGACAAATACCACTATGACACTCTAAGATTGAACGTTCACCGAATTAAGGATAAATAGGGTTAGCCATTTATAATAGAGAAAAAGAGAGGAAAAAGAATAGCGAATATTTAATTTCTCTTAAAACTTGGTTGTTTATTTTACTCCATACATTGTTAGCGCTAGTACTGCTGCTTTTGTCCATAGCCCGTTTTCTGCTTGTTCGTAGATTATTGATCTCTTTGGATCATCTATTACGTCGTCGTCTGCTTCATACTTCCTCATTATTGGTAGTACGTGCATTAGTACTCCGTGTTTATCCATGAGGTCGAATAGTTCCCTTGTAACTTTCCAGTCCTTGTATTTCTCATAGATCCTTAGTTCTTCATCCTTAAACTTACTGTATCCCAGTTCTACTAGTTTTGGTGATGCCCAGTTCCTCGGGAATACTGCATGTGCTCCTTCGAGTGCTTCCCTGTAGTTGTCTGTGAAGGTTAGTGATCCACCGTGTTCTTCTGCTAGCTTCTTAGCTTTCTCGACGAGCTTCGGGTCTAGGTCGAAGCCCGGTGGGCGTGCTACTACTACGTCTACTCCGAACCTTGGGAATAGGATCATGTCTTCTTGTACGCTGCACCATCCACGTATTTCTGGGCTGTAAGCCCACATGATCACGTATTTCTTGCCCTCAGTCTTCCCGAACCTCTCCCTGAAAGTGTAGATGTCTGCTAGTCCCTGTGTTGGGTGGAACATGTCGTCGGCCATGTTTATTACTGGGACGTTTGCATTGTGCTGTATCTCCCTTATAAAGCTGTTTCCGACGCCGTACTTGTAATCGATAGCCTTGTCCAAGATCCTAACTCCTATTCCGTGTCCATACCTCTCATACATCTTAGCAACATCCTTTACTGCTTCGCCATACTTCTCTTCCTTACCCCAAGCCATACGGGTAGTTTTTGCTTCAATGTATGGTGCATGCCCGCCTAGGTAATGCATTGCAGCTTCGAAAGCTGCCCGGGTCCTTGTTGATGGTGCAAAGAACAACATGAAGAATACTTTTCGCTCCAGGATCTTCGGTATAGCTTCGATACCATAGTAGTGGGCTGTCCATTTGAGTTCTTCTGCAAGCTTTAATGCAATTTCTAGTTCTTCATCGCTCCAGTCTAGGGTTGAGATCAGGTCCTTACCGCTTAGGTCTCTAACTAGGTGCCTCAACCACGATTACCCCACTGGTAACGTGTAACTAGGAATAATATTTTCCCCGAGGGATAAAAATATACACTGTGAACAGTATTCGTATTAATCCGGTGCATATTATTAGAGTAGCTGTAAGTCGTTACTATTAATGGGTGGAGTATTCTATGCTGGACAAACTCGTCGAGATATCCGAGATCCTAGACTCCCTTGCTAGGAGTGGATGGATGCTTAGAGGTATACCAGCTTGTTTATCGGAAACTGTATCGCAGCACTCCTACCGGGTTGCACTATTAACACTAGGATTAGCAGCTAAGTTGTCGAGTAAGGGTGTTAACGTAGATGTGGGTAGAGCCGTGTTGTTAGCGTTAATACACGATATCGCGGAAGCATATATCGGCGATATAACGCCGATGTTTAAGGGTTATAGTGTTAAGGAGCCAGCGGAGCTCGAGGCTGTAATTGAAAGGATAGGTATTGAAACTATTACGAGACTATTCAGGGAATACCAGGAGCAGAAGAGTGTTGAAGCATTAATAGTTAAGCTTGCAGATCAACTAGCAACACTGTCAAAAGCATATAGATACTCAGCAATAGGCTACAATGTAGATGATATTATCGAAAACACCGAGGAGAAGATTAGAGTTCTAGCAAGCAAGATCGGCTTAAATTGGGAAGCACTTATAAACGAAATCTACCCTCAAGGAACAATGAATCACCAGGATGTTCGAGGCCGGTCAACCCGTTAAAACATGGAATTTACCTTACGGTAATAATACATATACATAATGGAGAACTGGTAGTACCCAGAGCTAGATCCGTTGAGAAGTTGTACGAGATCATAAACGTCATGGAGAATTACAAATATATCACAATATCCTTAATTATTAGGTATTATCCCAGCTATTAAACGGTGGCGTGTATGAGTATTATTGATCACCTAGAAACTCACCGCCCAGGCTATGGGCCGGAGTGGGGTAGCGGGGGAATATTCGGGTTAAAGCTTCACCGCGGAGTACTTTATTACACGTTGGCTTTTGAGGCCCGGTCGTATTTTATCGATAAAAATGGTATACGTCGAATTTATCATTTCGAGAATGTGGGTTTTCAACCGGTTAGTGGTGGTGATACCTATAACGCGGTTGATGCTGTTGATGGGGAGATATTTTTCGGGGGCTGGGTTCATGCTCCAGCGGTTTATCGTGGGAGGATTGATCATGGAGCTACGATTGATTTCCGGAACAAGTACAGCCATGTACACGTTTACGATGTAGATAATGATAGTGTTAGGCTGCTGTGGAAGGAGGGCATGCATCACCCAGAGAAATGGGTTGGAGAAGTATCGGAGATAATCTATAACCCAGTCCACGATGAATTATTGATCGCGAGGGGTGATGGACACGAGAACCTCGGGATTTATAGCATAGATCATAGATCGGGGAAAGCCATTAGACTCATTGATCGACCCGCTATTTATGGAGCTCAACACGTTGATCATGCTTGTTTCACGATACACCAATGGATCTTTAAGGGTATCGAGTGCATTGATATGGTAACTCATAAAACGCTGATATATGAGATCAATGATTTGTCCCGTATTAGCATTGATGGCGATGGAACCTATTACCCTTTAAATGGGGGCGTTGCATCACTGATGAATAGGTTATACTCCTTTATCCGCGGCGGACTAATATATGGTGATCCACTTGATCCCGATAATGAGCCGCTTAGGTTTATACGCCTATTAGACCTCGGCTACTCACAGATCGGGCCCCACAGGACTAATACACTACCGCTCGGGGGAGGCCTCCTAATACCCTTCAACACGTACAGTCATGCATTAATGAATCCAGAGAATGAGGAAGCCCGTAGGGCTTTGAAAAAGATGAATACGGTTGTATCACCGACACTATTATTATACATTGCACCCCCAACTATAAGGATCGCTGCAGCACTGGGTGCTAGGGTTACAAGCATGGAGAGGATCGGGGATAAGATCGTCCTAGCAACCAATACGCAGGCAAACCTCGGAAGGATCGATGCAACCCCTATCGATACGGGTATTCGAGACTTCACAGTTCTGCCGACAAGTATAATTAACCAGCCTCCACCGCCAGTAACAATAAGTATCCCAGACTACATGCACCGAGAAGGATGGATGGGTGGAATACCACTAGAAGGATATAAGGAGGCTAGAATCATTGTTAAGACTAGGAAGCCGGTAAAACTACTTATTAAAACCATTGACCCGTGGAACGGTGAATTATCAAGTGAAACAGATATATTTCAAGCAACTAATTCTAGAAATGTTATTGATTTATCAACGTATAGGGGCGAACTGCCGATCTTTAAATATGATGAGATTACTGAAGGTCTTAAAACAGTTATAATCCTCGAATAGCTTCGTAAGTCATTATTTTTTCGTGTACAAGTGACATTTAACCCAGTGCTTGTCTTCAACCATTATCATTTCCGGTTCTTCCCTACTACACTTATCCATGCGGAAGGGGCAGCGTGGATGGAACCTACAGCCGGGCGGTGGGTTTATCGGGCTTGGGGGTTCTCCGGGTGCTTTAAGCTTCTCCCTCTTCCTCGTAAGCTCTGGGTCAGGTATTGGTATTGCTGAGAATAAGGCTTTAGTGTAGGGGTGTAGGGGTTTCTCGAAGACTTCCTCGGCTGGCCCGAACTCTACTATTTGCCCCAGGTACATTACAGCTATCCAGTCGCTCATGTAGCGTACTACTCCTAGGTCGTGGCTTATGAATAGGTATGTTAAATTATACTTGGCCTGGAGATCTTTCAGGAGGTTTAGGATCTGTGCTTGTACTGAAACGTCTAGCGCTGACGTGGGCTCGTCTAAAACAATGAATTCGGGGTTTAAGGCTAGGATCCTTGCAATAGCTATACGCTGTCTCTGCCCGCCGCTGAACTCGTGGGGGTAGCGGTATAGGTGGGACTCGTTCAATCCGACTTTGTATAGTAGGTCTACTATGAATTTCTCCGGATCGCTAACCTTTAACTTATAGACTTTAACCGGTTCATATATGATGTCGAAAACAGTCATACGAGGGTTAAGGCTACTATAAGGGTCTTGGAAAACCATTTGTGCTTTACGCCTGAACTCCTTCAGCTTAGATCCTTTCAGCTTATATATGTTCTCACCATTATAGTATACTTCACCACTAGTAGGCTCGAGGAGTCTAAGCACTAGCTTCCCAACCGTAGTCTTCCCACAGCCAGACTCCCCTACGAGGCCGAGAGTCTGCCCCTTCATTATCTCGAAGCTAACGCCATCAACTGCACGAACCCATCCCTTAACCCTGAAGACGCCTTTGACTGGAAAGTACTTCTTTAAATCAACTACTTTCACTAGTGGCTGGGGCATGTATTACTCACCTCTCTTCTCCGCGTATAGCCAGCAAGCTACCCGGTGGCCGGGCTTAACGTTTATCTCGGGTGGGCGCTTCTCCCTACAGATCTCCATAACCATTGGGCAGCGTGGATGGAACCTACAGCCCGGTGGTGGGTAGATTAGGTTTGGGACAGTGCCCGGTATCGATTCTAGTTTCTCGACGCGTTTAAGCGGGTTAGGCACGGCTCTTAGTAGGGCTTTCGTGTATGGGTGTAGGGGGTTGTTGAATAATTCGTAGACGTCTGCTTCCTCGACTATCCTCCCAGCATACATTACCGCTACCCGGTCACACATTTCGGCTACGAGGCCCATGTTGTGGGTTATTAGTAGAATCGTCAAGTTCCTATCCCTCCTGAGCTTCCTCAATAGATCCATTATCTGGTCCTGCACGGTTGCATCAAGCGCCGTCGTAGGCTCGTCTGCGATTAATAGTTTAGGGTTGTTGCTAAGCGAAGTCCCGATCACTGCTCTCTGCTTCATACCACCGCTTAGCTCGTGCGGGTAGTTTTTCACACGGGTCTCGGGATCAGGCATTAAAACCATTTTCAGTATATGTACTGCTTTCCTAATCCCCTCCTTGATAGAAGCAACTGTTCCGTGTGCGTGCATTGTCTCAGCTATCTGGTACCCTATAGTGTATAGTGGGTCTAGGCTAGTGTTCGGGTCTTGGAAGACGTAACTTATCTCAGATCCCCGGATCTTCCTAAGCTCCTCCTCTGATAACTCCATTATATTAATGGGTTTACCGCCTGGTTCCGGATAGTAGAGTATTACTCCCTTTTCAATCCTACCCGGCGGTGGTACTAGGCGCGTCAGTGACCTGGCTGTTACCGATTTACCACAGCCCGTTTCACCGACTAGGCAATATGTTTCTCCACGGCAGATCTTGAAGCTTACGCCGTCAATAGCCTTAACTATGCCGGCATAAGTGTAGAAGTTTACGTAGAGGTCTTTAACCTCTATTATTGGCTGACACTCCATTACTTCCCACCGCTAGCCTTCTTCTTGATCTTGAACTCTATGCTCCTCCTAGTCTTCGGGTCTAATACGTCCCTCAGCGTATCTCCGATAAGGTTGAATCCTAGTACGGTTAATAGGATCATTAGTCCCGGGTAGAAGATCAGCCACCAAGCGTTGGGGAAGTAGGCTGATCCATCATTAATGATCCTGCCCCAATCAGCGATAGGCGGTACTGCTCCTAAGCCTAGGAAGCTTAGGCCTGCCTCGGTTAGTATCACTCCTCCAAAGTCTAGTGTTAAGTATACTAGTATTGGGCCCAGGATGTTGGGGAATATATGCCTTAATAGTATCCAGCGCGTAGGTACTCCGAGGGCACGGGCTGCTTCAACGTATACGTTCTCGCGGGCGCTAAGCACAAGCCCCCTAGTAAGCCTAGCGTAGCCCGGCCACCATACCAGCCATAAAGCGACTACTACGCTTATAAGTGAAGCCATTGCACCAGCATGCTGTGGCTTTAGCGCGAATAGTGCTAGTAGGAAATCCCTAACAGCAGGGTTCGCTGCTAGGAATTCACGTATACGGTCCGGGAATACTGCTGAGAACGCTATTGCTAGAATTAATCCGGGGAAGGCTAGGAATATATCGGTGAATCTCATTAGTGCCTCGTCTACTTTGCCGCCGTAGTAGCCTGCTACGAGCCCGATCGCTATCCCTATCCACGGCCCAACGATCATTATGAGTATTGCTACAACAAGGCTTACACGGGCACCGTATAGTATCCTACTATAGAGGTCTCTCCCGTAGTCATCGCTTCCAAGAAGCAATGTATAATTGCCGGGTTTTACGTGGAGGAACTCCGCTAACTGGCCGGGCTTAATAGTTACTACTTTACCCGGTGGTGCAAGCTTAGCCGTTGAATCGAAAGCTGTTAGTGGTAGGTCGTAGCTGAAGGGTGCTATGTATGGCCCGATAACTGCTAGTGCGAGGAATATGAGTATTAATGTGAAGCCTATTAACCCGGGGGGTGAGCGGTTAAAGGCGTAAGCCATTAGTTTCCATTCATCAATCCTAGCCTTATTCCTGCGCTTCCAGCCCTTCCTAACCTTATCCATCAACCATGCTATTCCATCTATAACCTTATCACTTATCTTGTCAAGGATCTTCTTCTCGTATACTTCCTCAGCCATTTCCATTACACCCCTCCTAGTATCTAACCCTTGGATCTATGAATGCGTAGAGTATGTCTACAACAAGGTTAGCGGTGAGGTAGATTAGTGCTATGAAGAATACTGCACCAGTAAGTGCTAGGTAGTCGTACTGATAGATTGACTGGAGCATGTAGTTCCCAATACCCGGTAGACCGAATATCCTTTCAGTAATAGGGGCTCCTCCTAGGAGTCCTCCAAACATTAATCCCAAGACGGTTACTACTGGTACGAGAGCGTTCCTGAGCACGTGGCGGTATATGCGTAGCTTCTTCAGCCCCCGGGCCTTTGCGTATTCGACGAAGTCTGCGCTCATAGCGTCTAGGAAGCTGTTCCTAACAATCCTCGCCGTTACACCTATACCCATGAATCCCAGTATGAATCCTGGTAGGGAGTATCTTGAAAGTATTTGTCCAAGGGTTTTGAAGTCTAGTTTCAATAGTGCATCGATTAATGGTACGCCGGTGATACTATAGGGTGGTACCGGTGTCCCGGCTAGCGTTATCCAGTGTAGCTGTGTGAAGAATAGGAATATTAATAGGTAGGCTAGCCAGAAAACCGGGGTTGATACCCCGATTAATGCTAGTATGCGTATCGTAGTATCTATCCATGAATCCCTCTTCAACGCCGCTACTATTCCTAGGGGTATTCCGAGTAGTAATATGTAGATGAAGGCTATGATCGTTAATTGTAGCGTAACGGGGAACCGGTAGGCTAGATCCTCCCATACATAGTGGTGCGTCCTGGGACTAACGATCTGGTTTGTGAACAGCTTATAGATGAGCCAGTAATACCTCTCGAGCAAGTTACCCTTTAAATGATACTCTTCCTCCAGTTTCTTAATAACCTGCGGACTAGCCTTCTGCCCACCAGCCCATACACGGGCGGGGTTTGCGGGTATTACAGCCGCTATTATGAAAACTATAAATGTTACACCTATAAGTGTAGGTATGAATGTTATGAGGCGCCTTATTATAAACCTGCGTAAATTAGCCATTAAACCCTCCTCCCTACAGTGATCATTCATATTTCAGGGTTATACCCTTGACTAATCGGAGACTACCTGTTTTAGTGGGAAAAAAGTGTATTGGCTGGTTAAAAAATCCATGTGTCCTAGTTGTTTATGGAAAATATTATCGTTAACCGCTTAGAACTGTTTGTGCATCGGCTAGGCTTGTTACTACCTGGTAGTCTAGTATGCTGAACTGTGTTCCTCCGTAGAGTAGTGGGCCTGCATAGTCGTCTGGGTCTAGGTAGTCCGGTGCCCATCCGATAATGTATACGTCGAAGTCTCCCTTCTCAGTCCTATCCAGCAGTGTACCCCACTGCAGGGCGTTAACGGTTACCTGGAATCCTAGCTGTCCCCAGAAAGTCTGTAGTAGTGTAGCTATCTTCTCACGCTGTGTGTTTCCACTGTTGTACCATATCTGGAAGCTGTACTTTGTCGGATCTATTCCCGACTGTGCTAGTAGCTGCTGCGCTTTGTTTAGGTCGAAGGTGTACTTGATCACTATGTCGTCGTTGTGCCCGGGGAATCCTGCTGGTAGTACGCCGTACAGCCTCGCTAGGTACCCTGCGTATACGTCGTTCTTGATCTGGTCGAAGGGTACAGCGTACATCAGCGCCTGCCTTACAAGCCTGTTGTTGAACGGCGGCTTGTTAGCATTTAGTACTATGTAGATAATTGTTGGTTCCAACCCTCCAGTCTCAACCTTTATAACGTGGTTACTGTTCGGGTACTGGTATCCCTGAATATCCTTCAGCCTGTCTAGTGGTATTGCACCAGTATCAGCCTGCCCGCTCTTAAGTATCTCGATCCTTGATACTGCGTCATCGTTTATTACGAATATTACGCGTTCATGCACTGGCTTATCTCCCTGCCCGAAGGGTGCGTTGCTCCATAGGGTCTTGTTCCAGTAGTATGGGTTGTAGTGTAGTACTAGGTAGCTGTTCTCCTGCATGTCTTCTACATAGTATGGGCCTGTTCCAACCGGGTACTGGTTTAGGTATAGGTGTGTCGGCTCCTGCTCACCAGTACCGATAAACTGGGCCCACGCGCTGGGGTTCTTACCATTATTGCTAGCACTCAGTGCGTCCTGGTATTTGCCTTTTAACTGGTCTACATTGTCGAAGAAGTACTTCATCGGTACTATTGATGCGAATGGGTCTGCTAGTATGCTTAGTACTGCACCATACGGATAGTATAGTTTCAGCTTGACTACACCAGCTGTCTGCCCATTGTATCCGAAAGCGTTTAGTAGGTCCTGTAGACTGGTCGGCTGTACCGTTTTACCGTTAACCTCTGCTACGAGGTTACCGCTCTGTAGCTCCTGGTTGAACTCGTCCTCGCTTAGTACGCTGCTAGCGTTCATGTCGAAGAAGGCTGTGATCATCCAGCTCGGGTCTAGTCCGAGCCTCGCGATACGCCATAGTGAGAACAGTACGTCTACAGCGTTTATATCATAGGTTGTATCGTGCCATGGATCATATGCTTTAACTCCGCCGCGGATCACGAAGTACCACTCGGTACCGTTAGCGTTGTGTACCCATGCAACCGCTAGGTCTGGAGACACTGTCTCAGTATTAGTCTTCCAGTAGGTTACTAGGCTGTCTCCAATATTGTGCCAAACTGCCCATCCGAATGTTTCATAGTCTGCCGCTGGGTCAAAGGTGTCCGGCCATCCATGTGTTACATCTACCCATACGTTAGGGCTGTTCACATAGTCTTTGATCCCTATGTTTACCGTTGGTGCATCGGTGTCTTCCCATATTAGATCCCATCTCTCAGCTAGTGTTGGATGATAGTATCTTCCATGCACCCAGTCCCAGTTGTTTCTTACGAATACGTATTGTCCGAGCCAAAGGGTTGGTACTTCGAAGTTACTTAGCTTATATACTGCTTCGTACAGCTGGTACCTTATGAATGGATCGGTTGCTTTACGGGCTGCTACAATTAAAGCGTCTACGGTTGCGTTGCGGTAGAAGCTTGGATCAATGTCAACGAAGCCCGTTGACTCGTTTATCGGCTTAGTCTTCTCCTCGTCGACCTTATAAGCTACAACGATGATCTTCTTACCAGCCGGTACTTGTACATCGCTCGGCACAACGCTGCCCTTAGGACCAACGATCACTACTGCCTGACTCGTCTCAATAACCTTTGCTAGAGGCCCTGATGGTTTAGGTGTTGTCGTAGTAGTGGTTCCAGCACCACCGCCTCCACCAGCTCCGCCGCCAGTGGTTGTAGTTGTAGTAGTGGTTCCATAAGTTGATGGCGAAGTTGTTGTTCCACCACCGCCTCCGCCGCTTGGAGCCATTACGAAGTATACTCCTACTCCTATAGCTATAATGACTATTACGAGGATGATTACTGCCTGCGCCGTTGTTAATGCTCTACGCATGCGTGGATTCACGGCTTATCCCACCAATGATACACTTTTACGAACAATATTGCCTATACGAGGCATATATAAGTCTTATGTTTAATACATAGAGTAGAAGAAGCCGTATATGGATGATTATATGATAACCCGGATATACGTCCCCTACAACCTATACCGTTCAAGGAAGGGAGTAGTCGGAATAGACGCTTATTTCTGGGGCAGACTCAAAATACCCTACGCACGTACCCTACTAATAAAGCCCAAGGAAAAACTCCTCGAGAAACCTGGTAGGGAAGGATTAATACTGCCTTGGACAACTACTTGGGAAGAGCAGTTAAGGGATCTGGATGCTTTAAGGTTAAAAATTAAATCTGAGATAATGAGTAGGACTGTTAAGTATTACCGGTGGAGGATTCTCCGGTTCTTCATGATCCCACTACCAACTAGGACAAGCAGCCTCGAGGAGCTTAGCGATGCAGTTTACGCTGATCGAATACTGAAATCAATAACGCCATTAGAACCCCTAGAGAAACAATATTATTACGGCATCGATATCGAAGAAGAGAGGCCCCCCTTGATTAAAATTAGTGATCGAATATATCAATGGCTAGCCTTAAACGATGATGGGTTCAGGGAAGAATTACAGAGGATACTAAGAGAGAAAAGAGAAAAGAAAAAGGATGCTTTAGATTAAAAACTACGGCTATATTCCTAGCTCTTCTAGTAGCTTCTTCCTATCCACTAGTTCCCTCTTCTTCTTGAAGAGCCTTGTCGAGAAGTATCTTGCCGCATAGTCCGGGAGGATCGTCACTACTTTCTGTCCCTTACCGAGTCCATGAGCTTTACCGAGCTTTATCGCTGATACAACGTTTGCACCGCTGCTAATACCTACGGGCATTGCTTCGAGCCTCGCGATTTTGCGGGCCATCTGTATTGCCTCGTCGCTCGTAGCCGTTACGAAGTCGTCTAGTAGGTGCTTGTACCTCTTAACAATGTCCGGTACGAATCCGTCACCAACACCTTCTATCTCGTGGCGTCCCCATGGTCCCTCTTTACCTGTCTTGAACCAGTAGGCTGCAACCGGGCACTCCGCAGGCTCTGCTCCGGCTACGATAACGTTCTTACACTCCTCCTTCAGCCTCTTAGCAACACCCATCAATGTACCGCCTGTTCCAACCTGTGCTACGAAGGCGTCTGGGCACCCGATCTGGTCTAGTATCTCCTTACCAGTTGTCTCATAGTGTGCTTGCACGTTTGCTTCATCACCCCATTGGTCGAACACATAGTATTTATCGGGGTTCTCCGCGGCTAGCTTCTTAGCAATCTCCAATGCTTTACCAGCATCGCTCTCACCGCCTGGCGTGAAGTAGAAGTCTGCACCGAACAGCCTCATCAATAGGAACCGCTCAGCACTCATCTCCTCGGGTATAACGATTAAGACTTTGAAGCCGAAATAGCTACCATAAGCTGCGAAGGCTATACCCGTATTACCAGTAGTCGGCACAACCAATGTCATACCAGGCTTTAACTCTCCGCTCTCCATAGCCCTACGAATCATGTATAGCGCCATCCTATCCTTAACACTACCAGTAGGATTAGTGAACTCCATCTTACCCCATATCTCGAATTCTACACCAGCATCCTTCTCAATCTTCGGCAGCCTAACGATAGGCGTGTTACCGATACACTCGATCACGTTATTACAGGTTTTGAGACTCATACCAATCCACTCTCCAATCCACGGTATATACCGTATTAATGAATCAGTATAGTATGGTGTAGAATAAATTTCTAACCTAGCAACCGAATACAAAACGGCAATCGACGTTAGAATAACTAGTATTTAGCTAAAAGTAAAGAAACATGGGTAACTATTCAGTAGAACTCAAAAGATAGATGTCATCCCTTTTCAGAAATATTATTGTTAAATAAGCTAGAAGCAATTATTCTCCACATGTTAAAGGATTAATTCTTGGGGATTAAATTGTCATTGGGCGAACAGTTGGATCGCGTTCCTCCCAGTCTTATCCGCCGTTTTTTCGAGATGACTGCTCGTATGAGTGGTGTTGTTAGTCTTGCTATTGGTGAGCCTGATTTTGATACTCCACAGCATATTAAGGAGTATGCTGTTGAGGGCTTGATGAAGGGTTTTACGAGGTATGGGCCTAATCGTGGCTTGCCCATGCTTAGGGAGGCTATTGCTGAGAAGCTCCGCCGGGATAACGGCTTAGATGTTGATCCGGGGCGGGAGGTTATTGTTACGGTTGGGGCTAATATGCCGGTTTTAATGGGTTTAGCCAGTATTATTAGGAGCGGCGATGAAGTACTGATCCCAACGCCGGCCTTCATATCCTATGCCCCACAAGTTATACTTGCCGGTGGGAAACCAGTACTAGTCCCTACGAGGCCTGAGGAGGATTTTAAGCCCAGGCTGGAGGATTTAGAAAAGCATGTTTCCCGGAAGACTAAGGCATTAATCATTAATACGCCGAGCAATCCAACTGGAACAGTTCTCACTAGGAGGGATCTAGAGGAGATCGCTGATTTCATCGTCGAACACGGCCTTTACGTTATAAGTGATGAAGTCTACGAATACCTAGTCTACGACGGCTACAAGCATACCAGTATCGGATCCCTAAATGGATTATTCAAATACACGATCACGGTTAACGGCTTCAGCAAAACATTCGCAATGACCGGGTGGAGGCTCGGATTCGTAGCAGCGCCGGAGTGGATTATTGAGAAAATGACGAGGATACACATGTACACGGTAACCTGCCCGGTAACCTTCATACAATACGCCGCCGCCAAGGCATTAAGGGATCCTCGTAGCTGGGAAGCAGTAGGGGAAATGAGGAATACTTATTGGAAGAGGAGGGACTACGTTTACCGGAGGATAAGGGAGATCGGGCTTGAAACCAGTAAGCCCCACGGAGCCTTCTACATATTCCCAAGCATAAAAAAGACTGGAATGGACAGCATGACTTTCAGCGAGAAACTCTTGAAAGAGGCTGGAGTAGCGGTTGTACCGGGCAAAGCCTTCGGACCATCATGGGATGATCACATAAGGATAAGCTATGCAACAAGCATGAAAAACCTCGAGGAAGCACTCAACAGGCTTGAAGCATTTATACGGAGAATAGGGGCTTCATAGAATACCACTATTCTCCCGGTTGTATATAGATTCCCCCGTATCCACGCGTTTTTCAGCTCTCACAGATGTATCGGTCCTTCGAAGCCGCTGTATTTATCATTAAGTAATGATTCAGTCTAGTTGGGTCAATTTATTCATGGAAAATCCTAGTCCCAGGCCCAGAGGTTTCCACCAATATTCCTACGCACTAGGAATTTATCTCCTAGGGCTTCTATTATTAATGCTTCAACCATGAATACGCGGGCTTCGAATAAGTGTCCGCCGTAAACGTGGCTGTTTCGATCGGCTATGGCGACGTGTAGATGCACTGTTGGCTCATCGTTTTTCAATGATATATTACCAGTCCCATTAACGAGCTCGTAGAAGCCTTCTAGCTTATTCTTTAAGTACTCGCCTCTAGCCTTATCATAGTATCCTAGTACTGGGTCAATAACTGAGCCCAGCACGTTTATCCATCCAGTCCGGACCCCGTTTTTAACCGCGTATTTCGTTAAGTACTCGACGAGTTCCGCATTCTCGGGGACTCTAAACATGTGTATCCTAGCCTTATCATACTT
>JALWZC010000076.1 GCA_027002875.1 Desulfurococcales archaeon | reverse complement strand
TCCTAGCCTTATCATACTTCAAACAATAACCACCCGTGAATACTCTAATAATCAACTATTAACCGGGATAGAATAAATATACTAAACCATACACTTACATGCTGAGCCTATCTTTACCTACTTCTCCGCTAACACGTGGATTTTTTCGATGTATTCTTCAACCGAGCCCATACTCAATACGCTCGATCTCCTATAGTTATTCCTAGAGACCATGTAGGCGTCTCTATAACCAATTAATTCAACTAGGTTTTTATGCGGCTTATTCTTCCCGTAACTGATTAGTAGTGGTTTCCCAAGCTTGAATCCCTTGCCGACAACTGCTACGGGGTGATCACTGCCGGACCTGTAATAGTGTGGTGAATAATATAGCTGCGGGTATATCTTTAGGGCTTGATCCCACCCGGTCACACTAGTATCGATTACTTCCTCGATAATTATCCCCCCGACAATGTATACTCCACAAAGCCCCCTACTGCAAGTCTCCCTGTGAATCCTCCGGATCAAGCCGCGGGTGAACCTGGAAGCCCAGAGTTTTTCCGGGTATTTTGCTAGGCCAGCCATGAATAAAAGCAGGTCTCCCGGGCCCAGCCGTTTACTAGGCTTCTTCGGGAGCCTACCATGATTTGGAGGCCCCATGTAATAGCCAGTGTAGAATCCTAGGTCGAGCCTCGGATCCCTATGAATAGGCCTACCCCTATCCTCGACTGGGTAGTAGTGGTCTAGTGTTAGACCAGTGCATTCATCCCTTATATTCTCCGGGTATAAATGGCTGGGATGATCTCTCAATTGATGATTCTCCGGTATATAGAGGAGTGTGTAGCATCTATTAGCATGTATTGGGGAATAATATCCCCCATTACTCGTCTCGATAAATGCGCGTAGAAATAGGGTCTTAGGCATAACTATTCGTAACCATTTACTGTTTATTTATGGGGAAAAATAATTGGTTTTATTTATAAGGTTTTACTGGAAGGTTACCCTTCGATCTTTTAGGCTCCTGTTTAGTAGGTCTGCGTGTTCTAGTGTTACGTGGTATTCTTTGAGTGGTGTTAGCGTGTTGTCTTCTATGTTGATCTTGTTGACGATTAC
The DNA here is from genome assembly GCA_027002875.1 of Desulfurococcales archaeon. GTDB lineage: Archaea > Thermoproteota > Thermoprotei_A > Sulfolobales > Desulfurococcaceae > WAON01. Next base: position 4,243 of record JALWZC010000076.1, on the reverse strand, counting down.
TCTTCCATGGTCGAAGTCTACCGTGTATACTAGTACGTTCCTCTTGGAAAGGTATTCTTTGACTTTTTCATCTTTTAATGCTTCGCTTAATCCGCCTGCGGCAAAGATTCGTACGTGTACTATTATGTCTCCGGGAACGTTGTTTTCAGCGATGTATTTGAGTAGTGCTGTGAAGCTCTTCTTCATCTCTTCGATAGGTGATTCCCCACCGAACTGCAAGAGTGTAGCGTGGGGCTTGAACTCTGCGAGCCTCTTAGCTACTTCTTCCTCGTTCTTACCCGGTTCTACTAGGAAGTGATAGGTTATACCACCAGTATAGTCTAGGAAGGCTGCCTCAGTAGCTGTTGCTATAGCCGTGCATATAATATTTCTTGGAGCAACGACTGCAAGCTTATTGACTCCGAAATCGCTGACAGCTTTACCCACGAGCCTCCCGGTCAGTGTCCTGAGGTATATTTCCTCCTCGAACGTGGTTAGGGGCATCACGAGCTCACCTCCTACCCCCACATGGGGTTAGACTAGAACTTCTATTTATATAGAAATACTAACCCCAGATTTTAAATTTTTACCTTGCTTTTTAGCTTTACTACTCCAACTTATTCGATTATCTGGCCCAGGATCCTTTGAAGATTGATAACATGGAATAAATCGATCACCCAGTAATCGCTACATTTATTGAATCAACCCCTTCATTAATACTAATTGTAACGTGCCGCTAACCGGTGATTCTTTGAGGATAGTAGTTATTGGTGCAGGTATTACGGGTCTCAGTATTGCTAGGGTATTAACAAGGTATGACAACCTCGAGGTTGTCGTAGTTGATAAGAACCCTGACGTTGGGTGGGGTGTTAGTAAGGCTAATACTAGCATCATCCATCCCTGCCATGAGGAAGACCCGGATAAACACCCTTTAAGGACTAAGCTATGCCTCGAAGGACATGATAAATGGTATGAGTGGACCCGGGAGCTCGATATTAGGGTTAAATGGCCCGGGGAGATCATGGCTGCTACTAGTGAGGAAGAGATACGCGTCCTAGAACACTACTATGAATTAGCGATTAGGAATAGGGTTCCGGGAGTCAGGCTATTACGTGGTGAGGAATTATTCAGGCTTGAGCCAACCCTAAACCCGGAAGTTATCGCAGGCCTCTACGCCCCCTCAGCTGGGACAATTGATCCAATAGGTGCATGTATAGCGTTAGCCGAGAACATCGTCGATAATGGTGGTAGACTCCTCCTAGGCCGCAGGGTTAAGGGGATTAGGGTAGGGGATTACAGGGTTTTAGGGGTCGAGACGACGGGAGGATTTATCCAGGCAGACCTAGTTGTTAATGCTGCAGGCTTATACGCAGATGAGATCAGTAGGATGGCCGGTATAAGTGATTACACAATACATCCCAGGAGGGGGCAATACTTAATATATGACCGGACAGTTCAGCCCAAACCATCTAGGATAATACATTCAGCACCGACCCAAAAGACTAAGGGAGTATACCTTGTGAATACTGTTGGTGAAGTATTATTAGTGGGTCCAACAGCCGAGGACCTCCCTAGTAATATGCGTGATGCAAACTATACTACGAGGGAAGGCCTCGAGTACGTGTTGAAGCAAGCCATGAAACTAATCCGGAAACTACCGCCGAGAGAGCTCGTGATCAGGACATACGCCGGACTAAGACCGGAACCAAGTACTGGTAGCTTTATCCTGAGATTCCACGAAGACCCATGGGGATTCATAGAAGCCGCCGGAATTAGATCACCGGGATTAACAGCTGCTCCGGGAATAGCTGGCTACATCGAGAAGCTGATCAGGGAACACGTCGAGTTAAAGCCTAGGGAGAAGTGGAATCCCTACCGGAGAGATATAACTAGGCCCAAAATGCTCCCCGCAACGGAGAGGAACAGGTTGATCAGGGAGAACCCGGATTACGGGAGGATAATTTGTCAGTGTGAAGGAGTATCGCTCGGCGAAGTAATGGAAGCTGTTAAGAGGATGAAGAAGATCGGAGTACCGGAGGTAACGCTGGATGGTTTAAAGTTCCGGGCCCACATAATGGTTGGAAGGTGTCAGGGAACATTCTGTAGGCCATTAACAAGTTTCATCCTCCAGGAAAGGCTTGGACTTGAAATATGGAGTTTAAAATTCAACCTAGAGGGTAGCTTCTACGGCGTTGGTAGAGTCAAGGATTTATTCAAGAAACCCGTGGAGGCCGGTGAGAAGTGATCTATGACTCGGTAATCATTGGAGGAGGCCCGGCGGGGCTAGCGGCTGCCGTTAAGCTTGCTGAGAAAGGCTATGAGCCAGTAATAATCGAGTCCCGGGATAGGCTTGGAGGAATACCGCTGCAATGCATACATCCAGGCTTCGGCCTCCACTTATTCCGTGAAGACCTCACCGGGCCCGAGTATATTTATAGGTTTATAGACCGGGTTGAGGAGCTCGGTGTTAAGTATGTATTGGAAGCTTATGTAGAGGAGATTGTGAATTACTCGATGATCTCTAAGAAGGTTAGGATCACTTCTCCGCGGGGCGTAGAAGTAGTTGAGGGTAAAACACTGATCTATGCTGCCGGGGCTAGGGAGAGGACTAGGTATGAGATCGGTTTGCCCGGGCCCAACGCTGCAGGGATCTATACTGCTGGTGAAGCCCAGACAATGATGGACATGTATGGTGTTATGCCGGGTAAGCGGGTGTTAATCCTTGGTAGCGGGGATGTAGGGTTGATTATGGCTCGGAGATTCGTACTGGAGGGTGCTGAGGTTGTAGGAGTAGTTGAGATCCTAAGCTACCCCAGCGGGTTGGTTAGGAATATTGTACAGTGCCTAGAAGACTACGGTATACCTTTGTATCTACAGCATACCGTTAAAGAAATCAGGGCCCGCAACGGCCGAGTATCAGAGGCGGTTATCACTAGGGTTGATGAAAACTTTAAACCAATACCAGGCTCGGAGTTTACCGTTGACATAGACGCGTTGATCCTGGCGGTCGGCCTCAGGCCCCGGGTGAAATTGTTGAAGGAGCTAGGCGTTAGGATCGATCCCAATAGCCATGGACCAGTAGTTAATGACTGGCTTGAAACGATGGATGCACCGGGAGTATTCGTAGCAGGCAATGCATTAATGATAAACGACTATGCCGACTATGCCTCCATGCAGGGCTACTGGGCTGCCGAATCAGCTATTGAATACATTGAGAATAAGGGGCTACCATCAACTCGGTGGCGTAGAGTAGTCCCAGGCGAGAATACTAGGCTAGTAGTACCACAGTATCTAAGCGGTCTAAGGGATGCGTGGCTGTACCTGAGAGTATCTACACCGCTCGAGAATGCCCGGCTCGTAATACCGGGCCTCGGCAGAGAGATCCCATTGATCCATGCCCTCCCCTCACTACAGCTCAGGTTAATGCTTAGAAGAGAGGAGATCTTAAGGGCTGGGGAGGAAGTAGTTGTGGAGGCTGTTAAGGATTGACGGAGGAACTAGTGATCACCTGTATTATATGCCCAATGGGGTGTAGGATAAGGGTTTTGAAAAAGAATGGAGAAGTAATTGCTGTTAAAGGCTACTCCTGCCCAAGGGGTAGGGAGTATGCTGTACAGGAAGCTACTAAGCCGTTGAGGGTTTTAATGACTGTTATACCCTGCATTAATGGTGATCTACCAGTAGTATCCGTTAAGACCAATAAGCCTATTCCTAGGGATAAGTTGTTGGAAGCTTCAAAGTATCTAGCAAGTGTCTCGGTTAAAGCCCCAGTAGAGATCGGTGATGTAATCGTTGAAAACATACTCGGCCTTGGAGCGGATATTGTAGCGACTAGGCCGTGTAGACGTGTTAAAAACTAGCTTAAAGCATTAAATGGACGGGTTACTTTTTGGATTCAAAGTACTTCTTTAACAGCATGGGATCATTAGTTATTACTCCATCGATCAAATCAATTATTCCCTCTATTTCCTCGGGCCTATTAACCGTCCATACGAAGGCTTTTGCTCCAAGCCTGTGTATTAATCCTAGATAACCACTATACCTCTCAAGCCCCAATAGACTCATACCCTGTATCGGCGGGTTGATCGAGTATAAACGTAGTTTCTCATGGATTACTGGTGTTTTCTGAGCCGTCTCGAGGCTTCCAATATTAAGCCCCAGCTTTGCATCGCTTGATAACATCCTAATCTTTTCCAGGGCTTCTGGGTGGAAGCTTATGAAAACCGTGTCCTCCAGCCTGTTCTTCTCAACTACTACCCAGTAC
>JALWZC010000075.1:4222-5394 GCA_027002875.1 Desulfurococcales archaeon | reverse complement strand
ACCTCCATGGATGTCTGCATGAAGGAAGATGTCTCTGTGTTCTAGGTATTTTCTAACGATTGTCTCGTTTTGTCCAGCATCCCGCCCACCTATAACGAGGTAGCCATGACTCGTTATTAGCCAGTGGTATTTTTCGTACCAAGCTCGTGGTTTTATCTTTGTAGAGGCTTTTAAAACTCCTAATTCTAGGCTCTCCCTAAGCCTTTCGATCTCTTCTAGTATTTTTTCCTTAGACTCAATAGCTCTACGTATCTTTGAAGACAATTCGCCTATTCTTTTCTTTATTTCAAGGACGTTTCTCCATAGATCCAGTCTTATATCAAGCGGTATTCGCACCCCATTAACCTCTATTATCACCCTACCATGTTTTTTGTCTATATCTACAGCTCCTTTACAAAGACTTGTAATCCGTTCCCACCCGTATTTTTCTCTAACATTTCTTGTACATTCGAGTGTTTTTTCTATGTAGGCATGGTTTGTATATATAGTATTGAGTATTTGTTTTAAATTATGGAGTTCTTCTTCATATTTATGAATGATTTCATCTTGCTCACGTAAACTCTTCTCCAAACGGTTGATTAGTGCTTGTTCCTCGATAGATTTCTTCTCCTCTATAGCTATTTTTTCGTAGCTGCCGAAGTAGTAATCTAGGGCGTCATTGAATTCGTTGAATGTTTTCAGTTCGTAATTCTCGTTTTGTTCGATGAGTAGGGTTGGCTTGTATGGTGATACAAATATTGGTCGTTTACCGGCTATAACCAGATATCCAATACCAGACAAAGATTCATTTATTAGTCTATGTAATGATTCGACGATAGCGACTAGATCGCTTTGCTCGATTCCGTTAACTTCAATATTTTTTAGATGGTATAGTCCTGCTCTATGAAGTATTTCCTCGGCAAGATAGCCGGGTAGCCCCCATCCCTTAACGATCCCCCTAACTAGATCCTTTCCTTTCCATAATGCTTTAACGAGTTCATCACTGCTCATATTTAATAAGTCGTATCTACCTGGAGGAGGAGTATATTGTTCGCCTGGTTTAATGCTTCGATCCTTCATCGAAGCGAACCTATCAGCGTAGAGGATTTTGTCTTCATAACTCGTTACTACTAGGAAGCCTCTAGGTATAATTTCAAGATATACATGATACTTCATTCTCTTGGCCACGGTTA
>JALWZC010000075.1:0-4212 GCA_027002875.1 Desulfurococcales archaeon | reverse complement strand
CTCCCAGCCGAGCATATCCAAGCTTTCAATTACGCCGTTCCTCAAGTGTTTTCTCATGAAAGCCGTTAGCTTATCGATACTTTTGTCGACTGGTTCAAAAACTGAGAAATGGATCCTTTTGGATGGTTCAAGTTTTAATAATACTTTGCCTGCACCTATGCATCGAAGCTTAAAGTACCAGTAGTTTAATGTGTGGTAAATATTGTTTAGTCTACACCCGCTAGTTTTGCCTCCATACTTTTCCACCCATGTATAAACATCGATGATGTCCATAGACTTCTTCAGCATTCTCTATCACATCCCGCGAAAAACTAATATCAGCCAATACATTGATTATTAGAGTTCAAGGGGGGTTATTGTATTGTTTACTATAACAAATATAGATGATAAAATAGTTAAGCACCGGGCAATTCTAGGATTGATCTATGGATTTTTAGCGTATTTGACCTATAGGTTAAACATAATTATATTGTTCGACGTATCTGGAACTATATGGTTGTTCGCCGGAATACTATATATTTTATCAGCATTTTACGTCCAGGCTAGATATGCTGCATCCGGTATATTTCAAGTCTTCATTAGAGGGTTCGTTACGTATTATACCGTATGGATAATAGTATTTCTAGTACTTTACGATCTCCTAGGATAACCCGATCATAACCCGATCTCTTCGAGGATTTCGCGTGGAATACGTCCATGGACGAGGTACTCTACGAGGCCCGGAGCCAGTAAGGGCTTACCATTAACAACTGGGTACCGGAATGGTAAATGTATTTTACCATGCGGGGTCTCGATGTCTACTCCATCAACAAATCTAAATCCATCCAGCTTATTCCTCCATAGTTCTACGACGTAATAAACGGCTCCATCAATACTATACTGTCCTTCCCCAATATTCCTAGTAATAACGCCGTAATCTAGTAGTTTTCTCGTTAATAGTTCCCAAGTCCTACCCCTAGGAGGATGATCGCCTAGTATTCCGCCAATAACAACGTACTTACCATACAGATCCTCACGCTCCAACCTCCTCTGAGCCTTGGGATCAAGTACTACTAGATCCTCACCTTTAATAATTCCGGAGGATACTAGGTTTACAATACTTTCGGAACTAACGGTTCCGTATCTCTCTAGAATTCTATGATAACGATCCGGTATATTCGTGAAGAGTATCATGTCTCTACCAGCTATTAGTGAAGAATGTCGATATTCAAGGAGTATCCATGGAGCAAACTCGTCCTCTAAATGCTCAATAATTATCTTCCTCATTGTTCCCCGCCCCAAAGCTTTTTCCGTAGTGCTTCGAGCTGGTTAGGCTTGTAACCCATGTACTCTGCAGCTGTTAATACATTGATGTTCTTTTTCTTTGCTTCTGACAGTGCCCCTATTATTTTATCTTTATAATTCAAATCCCTTAATAAGTGATGATCAACAATAATCGTCGAACCACTATCCAGGGATCCAATGATTATCCTTAAATTATTCAAACCATTCCTTATGGAGTCAGGGCTCATCTTAAACCCCTCAAAATATGTTGGAGGACCACTGATTATCAATAGGTTCGGCCTAATAGTTAGGATGTAATCCCTAACTCGATTACTAATAGGGCCTTGTACATCGCTCGCATGCATGAGCCGATGCCCGTCTATTTCAATTGTAGTGATAATAACATATCCAAGCCTCGTACCTTCAGGGCCGTGTGGGAAGGGTGGGCTGAAAATAATCCTTGTATCCTTATCAATATAATACTCCATGTTATCAGCTATCTTAATTTCCCTAGCCAACCCCTCGACATTCATCTTCTTAAATAGTATATAAGACCTGATCGCCTGGCTCCTATTAATCATTCTCCTAGGATCCTTTACGAGTAGTAGCTTACCCCTATAATATTCTTCTTCGCCGGGGCGGTAGAGGTAGTGGTCTCTATGATAGTGACTAATAACTAATACATCGCTATCAAGTACTTCTTCATGAATTATTCCGAGATGCTTCTCCAATAATTCTAGCTCAAGGGGGTGAGGCGGTAGCCCATATCTTCTAGGAGCTATGCTAACCCCGGGATCAATAAAGACTTTATAACTACCAGTATCTACTACAGTAGCCATACCCCGTGTACCCATACTATCAAAACCGATAAGACGTATCCGGGGCTTAACCATTTCACGCCGCCAAGTATATCTTTGCTAAAACACTAATCACTCTAGCGGGGAATGAAACAGGTATGCCGGAAATACATGTTAACCCGAAGATTAGGGAAGCGGAGGGAATCCTTAAAAAAGCACTCGCTCGGAAGGAAGTTATAGTTATAGTTGGTAGTTTGAGCATAGACTATGTAGGTAGAAGCCGTTCTCGTTTAACACATGGAGAGAGAATTGTATTAATAAAACCAGACGGCTCAATACTCGTTCATAGGCCGACCGGCTATAAACCAGTGAACTGGCAGCCGGACTCAAAGATCATCGAGGTATTCACGCATGATAGCGAAGTACTCGTTATTAGGTCTATAAGGGGAAAGCCTAGGGAAATACTCACTATGTATTTCGACAATGTTAAGATGATCTATACTGATAAACTAGTTGATCATGGGGAATTCGCAATGTATATTGATGAACACGAGATTAGAGACTTACTATATGAACACCCCGAGATCATCGAGGATGGTTTAAGGATAATAGAGAAAGAAAAACCGTTGAGGAATGGGTACATCGATCTATTTGGAGTCGACAGTAGGGGAAAGCCCGTTATAATTGAGTTGAAGAGAGTTACAGCTACTAGAGAAGCCGTTCTCCAACTATACAATTATGTGGTAGAATACGAAAAAACTACAGGTGTAAAGCCTAGGGGTATACTCGTCGCTCCATCCTTCTCAGCTAAAGCCGTTGAATCCCTCAGCAAACTAGGACTTGAACGAAGGGAAATAAGCCTCCAAAAACTATGGCGGGAATATCTTAAACCCTCCCAAACTCCTAGCAAGACACATTCACTAATGGATTATCTAGGTAAAAGCGGGGAAGAGTAAATGTGTGCAGAAGAGTTGAGGGATTACTATGATGTAATAGCTAGTGGATACGATGAATTATACGGAGAAGAACAAGAGTATAAGTATAAACATGTATATCTTGAATTGGGTATTAAACCGGGGAAGAGGATCCTAGACGTTGGCTGTGGTACCGGCCTCCTATTGGAATTCCTCAAGAAGCAGGGCCTAGACGACTATGAGTTATATGTTTGTCTCGAGCCGAGTCTTGGAATGATCGAGAAAGCTAGGAGTAAAGTCAGTGATCCAAGGGTATTATTCGTTAGGTCTTCATGCGAGGAGGTAGTCTTCTATCCCGGCTACTTCGACCATATAACCCTATTCACTGTATGGGATAATCTAAGGAATCATGTAGAGTGTGTGAGGAATTTATCAAATACTATGAGAACGCATGGTGTACTAGTATTAACCAGAATCACTAGGTCAAAAAGAACACTAGACCCTAGAATTATGCTTGACGGGTATGGTTTTAGATTGTTGGCTAAGAGTAAAATGATCGATGAGATACTCGTATACGAAAAAGTCGGGAATAAAATACTTAAATAAGAGGCAATGTTATTCCTAATCACTAGTAGGAAAACCATTATGATCGGAGGAATAGAGGCTATGACTATAAAACCGCCGCGCGTCGCTACACCGCTAAAATACTTGAAAAGTGCGGTAAACCAAACCGTTCTGGTAAAATTAAAGGATGGTCACGAGTATATTGGTGTACTCGAACTAGTTGATCACACGATGAACGTTGTACTAAGTGATTGTGAAGAATACGATGATAACGGGAAGCCAGTTGCGAGATACGGCCGAGTATTGATACGCGGTAGTCAAATCCTATACATAAGCATAAATTATGGACAAGTAGCTCCACAACTAGCAGTCGGCTAACGGTGCCTGTATTATGAGCAATATACTTAAAGCATCGGATATAATGACGCCCGAGCTCCGCTACGTGGATAAAGAATCTAGTATCAAGGATGCAGCGTTAAGGATGATTAACGAGGGTATTGGGGCCCTATTAGTTACCGAGCAGAATAGCCCGATAGGTATCGTTACTAAAAGAGACATTATATGGGCAGTTATGTTCGAGAAAAGAGACCCGGAAAAGGATACCGTTGAAGAAATAATGTCTTCACCAATAATAACTATTAGCTCGGATGCATCACTGAGGGAAGTAATAGAAG
>JALWZC010000074.1 GCA_027002875.1 Desulfurococcales archaeon | reverse complement strand
ATATTGAAGGCACACCATGTAATCGAAGATAAGCTATACCATAAGATAATGCTAGAAATCGATAAATTGATGAGATTATAAATAAAGAGGAAAAAATAAAAGTATCTTAACTATATCATTTGTTAAATAGATGGAGGACCCCCGTCCCCGAATTTGGCCCCCGTGACCGGGGTTCGAATCCCCGCCCGGCTATTACTTATTTTTTCTTGATAATTTCTTTGCGAGCCATAATGAGAATATAATGAATAACGTTATTCTTGTATACCATCCTATTAGCCTGCTGGTTTTTAGGGATATATTATTAAGTATCTCAATTGTTCTCGGGGTTAGCACCATGTTAGACGGTATATAGAGGGGGGTATCTAGAAGTTGTTTTATTGGCGGAATATTATATATTGCTGGTATCTCCATAGATATAATGAATATTATGAAAAACCAGACATAATTCCTAGCGCTCACTGGTAGGGAGCAGTTTCCATATTCGGCACAGTATTTGTGTAAAGCGAGCAAGCTATAGTATGGATATATGAAAATTGCGGCATATTCGTCAAATGCGAGAGTTGACACAAATAGAAGCGAATAGACTCCTTCAACAAAGTAGTGTGTCGATAAATAATAAATTGAATATACGTTTAGGATAAGTATTATTAAAGTGATCACTAGAATGATCTTTGAAGTCTTTAAAACATATGCAAATCCAGTCAACTTTCCAAGGAATATGTTGCCTAGAGAAAATATATCCGAAAGATAAACGGCAATGAACACGATATACGCGTATGATAATAGTCTATAGAAGCTATGATAGGTCGCATAATCGTCTAGTAAGATTCTATTTATATATATTAAGAATAAGGTTGAAAAGAAATATAAAACTATGACTGGTAAAATCACTAGCGGTTTAAAAAATCTTTAATCTTCAACATCACTATTCACCATTATTAGGTTATCATTGAGTTTCTAGGGGTTGTGGATAGTAGCTGAAAGGATCTGTACATGTATAGTAAATGCTATTACTCGATGATATGCTTCCTATTCTTACTTTAACTGGATATGTAAGTTTTAACTCGGAAACCTGTGATAGTGCTTGCTCAAACATTGCATCAACTTTTATGTATACAGTTTCATCTGATACGCTAGTCGAGTATACAGATTGGGGATGATACCTTATATCGATTTTAATGGCACTAACGGATTTGGTGCCGCCATCCCATATTATATCGTATACATAGTAATTGCCGTTTTGATGCAAACTGATTGAAACCGTCACATTCATGTTGACGTACATTTTAGCGGCATTTACAGCTAATGTGATAGCTAATGGAGCATCAAGTATTGTAGTAATGAATGAGGCCCCTACGAGTATTATCTTTATTATTGGAGCATATTGATCTGGGACTCCACCGGTTAGAGATGTTAGGGATATACTATATGTATAGGAATCGTATAAGGATGATTCCGGCATGTTGTTTGGCACGTAAAGTTCGATCTCTACGTAATATATTTTTGAATAATTATCGCTTCTAGCAGAGATCAAATTTAGTGATGCCGTATCAATGGATTTAAAATCGTCAATAGTATAGTATTCGTAACCAGTTGTAACTGAGTAATAGTATCCTGCTAATTCAGTTGTAGCTGAGTGTGCATATACAGGTATACTCACCCCGCCCATGACATGTGGGCTAATAGTGCCTTGATTACTGCAATAGATCGATGGAGCATAATACTTGCTGTCAGCCGGATCCATTCCTGGAACCGTTATGTAATCTAGGTAAGCACTAATAATTTGTACGACGGTATTGTATCTTGTGAGTAGACTGCTTTTTATCGTGATAGTAAGTGGATTAGCTGACTTGATATTATCCGATAGTATGTAGTTTTTAAAGAGAGAAAGCGGTATAAGCAGCTCTTGTTGTATTCCATTATTACTTACTAGCGTTTCTCCGTCAATATGATGAATTAAGTATCCATTAACATATATATCAAGGTAATCATTCTCTGTCGCATAATCAACGAGGTATCTAATATACAAGCCAATGTTGTCTGGTAGATTTTCTAGCTTAGCAGCTGTCATAGGTGTTCCTCCAAATAATAGAGCCTCTTCTGTATTTAGAGCGGCATTATAGCCCTTTACCCATATATTGTTTGATGAATTACCCATTAGTCCATAGTAGTATATTTTCTCTAATGGGGAAATATTCTCGTTAACTCCGCTTAGATCTGTTTTTGAAATGATAAGTCTCCGATTAGTTATTTCTAATCTATATTCTCCGTAATCAAGAGGTAGCATAGTATATTGAATAGTAACGTTGAGATTCCACGTAGGCCCGGGTTCGGGCAGAGAGTAAGCATAGCAATGAATAGCCTCATCTGTTGGTACATATACAATCTTTGAAACTGAATCGTCGTACTCGTTACCAGTTACTGTAGATACTCCGTGAACATGAATATTCATTACAAGTTTAACCGACTGAGCCGAACCACCTTCAATCATACTAGCCCTAGCACATACACGGAGCTCTATGAGCGAAGACTTTATCCCTACATGTGCATTATCTGTAGCCGTAATGCTCCCAGTATCCGTATTGTTTAAAATTACATGTTTCTCGTTTCCGTAGAATGAGTATAGGGGGATATCGAACCAGTAAACTGTGGGCGGCGGTTCTGTATCACCACCTCCACCGCCATCAAAATAATACCACTGCTCTCTTAATTCAGCCTTAAACTCATCGGGCGTCTTATCGAATCCTAGTACACGAGTAAAATCCCGCGATACTGCGAACGATCGGTGTGTAGTTGTTTTTAGAATTAGTATTGAATCTGGACTTAGTTTATGATAGCTGGATAAGGCTAGTAATTGCCTGTCGTTTTTGTCGAAGTATATATGTCTACCATTAAAGATACTATTTTTATCGTAGTAGATATAGAATTTGAATGGTTTATCAGATAATACACCGAGGTTTTTAAGACCAGCAGGTGTTATTTCGATTAATCCCCTTGAATGAATTCTATTAATAGCCATATCTACGCTCCAATTATTTGTCTCACCACTAACTGGAATATAAGGGATCGTTATATACACTAGATCGTTATCACTTATAGTATCTGGTTCGATAAGATACCATGATAACTTTCCAGCATAACTATTATAAAATGTAACATTGTGAGGTTTAACCATGATTTCTCCATGAATCCACTCCTTACCGTTATAGACCATTACCGCCAAGCTACCTGTTCGGGCACCAATAAGGAATTTTAGCTCATTTGTAGGAATAGCCAGTTTTAGTATTTTTCCCTCTGATTTTAACGCGTTAGCAATGGAGCTAGATGCGATTGGGATCACTGGGGTCAGTAGGTATGAGACATACAGGAATAGTAATAATAACAACTTTACACTATACCCCAAGAGCAAATCACCAAATAAAAATTTGTAGGAAGGGGTTTATTTTTTTTCTATACAATAATTTATGTTTAGTTTAATCAAAAACTGTTGTTTTTCTTATTTTCGGATTAGATTGATTATTCCTTCGTAGGTTTTCTTGTATAGTTCTGTTGATTCTAGTTGTTTCCTGTTCCGTATGTATTTCTTAGTGATTACCTTTGGTGGTAGACCGTATTTCTTACTGTATTCTTCTAGTGGTATCCCGTATTTCCTCTGTATATTGTCTCTGTATATGTCTTCGAATATGTTGAATGCACAGAATGGTATTAGTCTACCATCTGGTGTTGCATAGTGTATGTTGCATCTCTGCACGCGCTGTATATCGTAGTTGTATAGGTCCATGAAGTGCATCATTCCCAGGAATACCATCTTATAATGTAGCTCTCCAAGGGCTTCATAGTTTCTACGCAATACTATGTTCAATAGTATCTTGTACAGGTTGAAGCCTTCCGGGGCATTCTTCTGGTCGATGAACTTCCTTATACTATATAGTATCCTCATGCCAGTCATAAGCCTGGTTGAACCTGTAACTAGGTCTTCCCACTTCTCTTGTAGATATTCTAGTAACCCCTCAACATCTACAAACTTTGTTATTGGTATAATCTTTGTATTCCCACCCTTACGCTCGACGTAGATATAGGTCCCAGCACCACACATTGGATGATTTACCATTTCAAACTTAAACTCCCTAGCGAAGGCTTCTATAAACCTAGAAAAGATCCCGCTTACCGGTATCGGGAACCAAGCCTCCCTAGGGACATCTCCCTCAGTCTGTTCCTCGATAAGCTTTATCACATCGGGTATCGTTATACGGAACTTTGCACGTTCATGCTTCTTCATCATACCAGTTAGGCTTACCGGCTGAAAGTTTACTGCACGAACTATATCGACGTGTTTAGCGGCGAATTTTACAATAGCACCCATTTCATGCGTGTTAACATTATTAATAACTGTTGGTACGAGTACAACACTAGTCATACCCGCTTTACGGAAAGTCTCAAAGATATAGGGTATTTCCCAGTGGTTCTTCCAGTTAGTAATGGGTGAGACGCCGTCAAAGCTTAAATAGACCGTGTTAACTCCGCCTACGCGGAGCTCTCTAGTATATTCAACAGCTTTAACCGGGTCCTCCCAGAATAGTATGGAGAACTTTATACCATTAGTATTTAACTGTATATGACGAACTCCTTCTGCCTTTAAAGCCTTAACAATATCAACAAGATCCTCTCTAAGAGTGGGTTCTCCACCAGTCAATTGAACGTTAACGGCGATGCCCTGCTTCTTAATATTGCGGACCATCTGTATTATCTGATCAATACTAGGCTCATAAACATAGCCAGCAGCTTCAGCGAAGAAGAAACAATACCAACAGCTAAGATTGCATCGATTAGTTAAAACAATGTTAACCAATGCACTATGCTGCTTATGCATAGGGCATAAACCACAGTTAAAGGGACAAGCAGTCTTTACTTGCGTATAGATGTGCCTAGCACCTCTCCCGTCAAGATCCCACTTGATCATTTTCTTATAGATCTCTACGTCGCCATAGTATAGCTCTTCTATCTCCCCGTGCTCTGGGCATACGCGTCTAATATAGATCTTTCCATCTCTTTCAACAACTATTGATGGTAAAACACGGTAGCAGTAGGGGCATACGCTCTGGGTAATTGTGAGTAGTTCCTCCCCCTTCCTGATCTTTGGTAGTTTATAGGAGATCTCACCGGGGTGTTTGGTGAGTGTGATAGTCAATGATACCACCGATCAATTTAATAGTAGACATTCTTTCTAAACCAAATAAGAGATTCCACAGCTATTAAACTTATCCGTTCCAACCGGTTATTATAAGAGATAATTATGAAATAAAAATGTGGGATAAAAATATTTCAATACACATTATAATTCAAACATCTTAACACTTCTCTCCTTATAAATCCTCCACAAAGCCTTAGTCAACTCA
>JALWZC010000073.1:6087-17704 GCA_027002875.1 Desulfurococcales archaeon | reverse complement strand
ACCATATAATTACTAGGAATAAATAATATGTAGGCTTGCTCAACTACTAATTCTCCCCAATCTATACTTTGAAATCCTAATTTTTAACCTGCAGAAACCGCATGGATCCGTTGATGAAGGCATACCACATATTCTACACTTAACCAGTCGGGGCTTAGGTAGTTTCTCCTCGAGTAATGGTATTAGTTTATCGACTATGTTCTTCATAGCCATACTCATATAACCCGGGTGCTTCTCGTCGAGCTCTTCAAGGCTCTTCTTAACATGTATGATAATGCTCTCGGTTCTCGGTGTATGTGGGCATTTAACATCGAGGACTGGTGCTTCTACTGCTTCTACAAACCATTTAGTCTCCGCTTCATAGACAAATAACAACGGTTTCCCACGGGCAACTAATCCATCGCGACCCGGTATGTAGGGTTTAAGCTTTACGAGATCGTAGATATTCCCAGAGTAGATGTTTTGGGTAGCAAAAGCTAATGCATCGTTCAGCGTATGACCCGTAAGTATTAAGTCGAATCCTTTCTCAACAGCCGTCTTATTCATAAGATACCTCTTAACTAATCCGCAAATACTGCAAACAGGCCTCCTAATAATCCTCTTAACAACCAAATAGGCTACATAATCTATAGTGAAACCATGATCGGCTAAACGGGTTACGATTAGCGGTATTCCAAGTTTATGTGTGTTCTCGTAAACGATCCTGTATGCTTTTTGGCTGTAGTTCTTTATTCCTAAATCGATAAATAAGGCTGAAACCTTTAATCCTTTGTCTAATAAGTGTGGTGTGAGGCTGTGGAGAAGGGCTACGCTGTCCTTACCACCACTAACCGCTACAAGTATCCTCTCGTGATTTTTGGGGAAGTATTTCTCATACGTCCTTATAACCCTCCTCTTGAAATACTCGACAAAGTGCTCTTTGCAGAACCACGTATTAGCCCATGGTACCCAGTATACGGCCCTCCTACCACATACCCTGCACTTAGCCAAAACCGACACGCCCGCAACCAATACCCTTCAACAAGCTTCTCCAATACCCTGCAAGGCTTAGGGTTGTATATGATTGAGTCTACTACAGAAATATATTATATAGTGTTAGCGGATAGAGTTGTCCATGTAGTCTAACCATGATTATGGTAGCGATCTTGATGGGCGGATGATCTTGAACGATGTCGGCTCTATCGTTAAGAACACCGGGCTTCCGGCGGTTGACAATGTTGTTGCAGCAGCTATTAATGATCAAGTATTAATGGGTTTATACTACAAGTACTTGGAGAGATACGATGTATTGATGATGGATATAAGGGATGCTTGGAGGACTAGGAGGGGGGAAGTGTTAAGGGTTGCTAGTAAGAACGGGATCAGGGATCTCGGTATTAATGATGAAACCGTGGGCTTCTACATAAAAATACCACCCCATACCCGCGTACCAGTACCGATCTATGCCTGCTTCGTGCTGAGCAAGAAGGGTGTTGTTCAGAGGGTTCTGAACGTTATAGATGTTGGGGAGGGTTCTGAAGCAATCATTGCGAAGGGTTGTTCAACTATCGTACCCGAGGGGGCTCATATTGCTGAAACTGTTTTCTGGTTGAGGAAGGGCTCGAGAATGACTAGTATAATGCTGCACAACTGGGCTCCTAATGTAAGGGTTTCATCAAAGACGAACGGCTACGTCGGTGAGGGAGCAAGCTATAGCTACTACTACGTTAAGCTTTCACCCGTAAAAGCTATAGGGCTTGGAACGGAGCTAGTGGGGGATACTAATTCGGTTATAGAGGTTCATGAAGCCTCAATGGCCCATACGGGTTCTAATATTACTAGTATGATTAAGATCAGGCTTGTAGGGGAGGCTAGTAGAGCATTGATTAATAGTCGTGGAGTAGTGTACGAGAAGGGACTGATGAATGTTTACCCGTTGATAAGGGCTGAAGCGCCTCGTACTAGTGGGCACATAGAGTGTCAGGGGCTTGTTATGGGTAGGGGAGAGTATAAGACTCATCCCAGCCTCGAGACGATCGTTGATGATACGATGCTTACCCATGAGGCAAGTATTGGTAGGATTAGTGGTGAGCAGCTCTTCTATCTTGAATCCCGTGGTTTAAGCGAGGAAGAAGCTTCTAAGATGATTGTCTTAGGATTCCTTTCTTCAACGCTTAAAGGCTTACCTTTAGAATTGAAAAATTATGTCGAGTCTGCCCTTAAACAATTCGTGGGTAGAGGCTTCTAGTAGTCTATAACTGGTATTTTACCGAACCGGCCGAGGTCAACAAGGTTTCCTGGCTTCTCGGATACGGGTATGATCCTTAATGCTTTAACTCTACCAGTATCTATTCCTAGGGTGAAGGAGGCTTTGATGAATGATCTGAGCATTTCTTTATCATTGGGTGCAACGATCATGTCTGGGCCTGCAACGCATATAGTTGAAAGGTATAATAGATCCCTAGCTCTAATAAGCCCTTTCCCACCGATCTCTATTAACCGGGAGTCTTCAGCGTAGGGGAGCATTACTTCGTTGAAACCCATGATATTCTCGCGTTTTCCACTAATACTCCTAATTATACTATTGAGTGATTTTACTCCATCAATGATTCCCGGATAATGGAATTTTTCACCAGTAATAGTTTCCAGTAATTCCGCTACGCTATTATTCATCCAGGGACTGATACTATGATCAATGAACACCTCCACCCCTGCTTCCTCTGCGACAAGCTTGGTTAGCTCATCATGAGTACTCAGTAGGTACTCCTCGATTCCTTCAAGCCCTCCAGATACATATATGGATTTCAGTATTTCAGGGTAGAGTAGTGCTAAGCCAACGGCTTCGCTACTCATCAAGTTGCTTGATAAGGGATAATATGGTGTCATTAGGCTTTGCCCGTTAAGGCTTACAGCTATCCTCGTAGCGTATTCAGGTTTAGCCTCGGATATTTTCAAGAATATATCCGTAGCTAAGTCTATTGGTGGATTATCCCTCCAGAGGAGGCCCGTATAGTAGCCTCTCTCAACGATACTAATTATTAATTCGTGGTTTCCTAGTTGATCAATGTATAATCCACCAATGTTTCCCATAATATTATTCTTCGGTAGGTATTCATCCATTGTATCCAGTATTGAATCCATGTGGTGGTAGTACTCGTTGCTTAGTAGTGGTAGTGTTATCCTCTTAGTCCATACATTGTACCCGTATGCTTCTAATATCTCGCTGATCTTCCTGATGGTTTCAACGGCTCTGGGAAGTATGCTGTTTCGAAGGGCTTCAGTATAGTCTAGGACTCCTTGTTCAGCTGGTGCTTCTGTAAAATATGTTATAGATCTAATAACTGGCTTCTTATTCATTGTTTATTACACCGTTTTAAAATATGCCCTGGGAACAATTAGTATACTTTTATCCGTAATATATGGTTCGGAGTACACTATTGAATTCTGCAGCGAAATTTGTATTTGTTAATACATGTTTTAATAGGACAAAGTACTTGAATATCTAAGTAAGACGTGGGGATGATGTTGTTATGGCTAGCCTTTTGATTAGAAATGTCCTTATATGGGTTGACGGGTTCTTCTCCGAGGCGAATATCCTAGTTGAGGATGGAAAGATTAAAGCAGTATCCAAGAAGCTCTTCGGAGATGTTGATGAGATAATTGATGGTTACGGACTACCCGTTATACCGGGAGGAATCGATATACACGCACACGTATATGATCCCGAGTTCCTCGATAACGAGGACTGGAAGTCTGGCTCGCTAGCAGCCGCGTTTGGAGGATTAACTTCTATTTACGATATGCCCCTCAGAGTCTACGTTGATAATAAAAATGTTCTCGAGGAGAAGATCAAGGCTGCACAAAAAGACTCCTATATAAACTATGGAGTACACGCCGGGTTCATGAATGAGAAAAACTATAATAAGATACCCGAATTAGCCGAGAAGGGAGTTAAGGGCTACAAGGTATTCACGTGCAGGCCCTTTAAGGCTAGCGAGGAGGGATTGGTCAAAGTCTTCGAGATGGTTAGGGATGTTAACGGTGTAGTCCTAGCCCACAGCGAGGATGATGGATTAATTAGTTATGGTGAAGACGAGTACAGGGAGTTCAACGATATAGTCTCCTATCACAAGTCCCGGTCTCCCTCGGCTGAAGCCGCTGCTGTATTAAAGCTTGGCTACTATGCGAAAGAGATCCAGACCCCTCTACATATTTGTCATCTAAGCAGTGCTGAAGGAGTCGAAGCAATAAAGTATTTGAGGAGTAGGAATATCGAGGTAACCGTTGAGACATGCCCCCACTTCCTATACTTTACACGTGAGGATGCTAAGAAGTATGGTACCTACTTGAAGCTGGCTCCAACGCTTAAAACAAGCTATGACAGGGAAATGTTGTGGAAAGCCCTCGCGGATGGTACGATTGACGCATACGCTAGCGATAACGCCCCGGCTCCTAGGAGTCTAAAAGAGAAAGACGTGTGGGAGGCTTGGGGAGGTATTCCGAACCTAGAAATAATGGGTCCCTTCCTATATACTTACGGTGTGAGGGAGGGTAGGATCAGCTTTCAGAGATTCATAGAGGTATTCTCAACTAATCCGGCCAGGATCATGGGGATATACCCGTTTAAGGGAACACTAATGGTTGGCGCAGACGCCGACTTAGTAGTAATTGATACGCGTAAACCCCGCAAGATAACCCCGTACACGCATCACCACAAGGTTGATTGGACTCCATGGGATGGTATGGAATTCTATGGTTCACCTATACACTTATTCGTGAACGGCTACCAGGTTATTAGAGACGGCGAAGTAGTAGGTGAACCCGGGCATGGAGTTTACCTTAGGAAGAAGCCGATGAAGAAGGGGATCTTTTAGAGTCTACTCGGGAAGGCCTGGCTTCGAAGACTATATCGGTACCAATATACTTTTCCCCGATCTCTTTCTTTACCTTCTCAATCAACTTATTTATTTCTTCAAGGCTTAGATCCGGGTCTGTTTCGATGATTATATCGCCGTGGATTTTCCCGGGTGAAACAATTCTAAACCTATACTTTACAATATTTAAACCATGCTTCTCCACGATACCAATAATATCCTCCACAACACTCCTACTAGGAGCTCTATCCGCCATGTAGACTAGGAGTTCCCGGAAGGACTCCACCAGCTCGTAGAATATGTAGAGGGTTAACCCGATAGCACCTATGTAGTCGATAATATAGGATACGTAAACGCCCCCGGTGCATGCTAGTATAACGACAATACTCTCAATAAGCTCGCTAACTGTGAAGGCTCCGTATGTTTTAAGGAATCCACCGATCCTCATGGATAATAATACCGTAACGGCGTATATTACGAATCCTAAAGCAGCCATGTAGACGGATCCTTCTTCTACAGTGTATTTTCCAGAGGTGATCAGCATTGCGGCGGATAAGCCTGCTACGAAACTATAGGATAGCATAGTTGTTAGTACGCCGGCATATCCAAGTCTTTCATGTCCATAATGGTGATCCTTATCCGGAGGCTGGAGACTAATCCTATAATAGTATAGTATAGCTGTCAAGCTGACGATGTTTGCGAAACTAGTTAAAGCATCTACGAGTAGTGATCGTGAACCGTAAAGTATGCCGCCAATTATCTTAACGAGCCCGCCTAGTAGGGCTAGTATAATGACTAGTATTATTAACCCGATAGTCTTCAAATACTACACCAGCACGAATAAAGTAGTGTTAGCGTTAATATGTAGTGTTACCTGTACTGTTTATAACCTTATACTTAGGCCGCATTGAAGAAGTCAGTTATACTCCTCTGTTTCCTCCTCGCTTCTTCAATCATTTTATTAAGCGAATCTAGTCTCTCAATTATCTCCCTTGGAGGCTCTACACGGCCTTTACGTATTAATTCCGTAAAGAAAGAGTCTCTAACAGGCTCATAAACATATTTGTAGAATAGTGATGAGTTCTCGAGTATTTTCCGGGGAAACCTTGACACGTATTCGACAGCCGCCTTCCAAGCCTTGTCGGGATCTATGAGTGGTTTAATCTTCCTCAGAACCTGATGGTCGAAATCCACCGGTAGCTGTTCCTGTTCACCGATAGAATAATATCCTCTCGGACCAGTTTTAACGCATTCACCGAGAACATTTACATAGCCCTCCGGGCATTTTGAAGGCTTTATTCCCCGTAGTGTTTGCTTCCTAAGTATTTCCTCAACCCTGCTGAGCCTAGCTGCTACGGGCCTCTTAGCTGGGCCGTAGTATTTTGCCCATGCGTAGAATATTGCTCGGTTCAGCCCGAAGCTCTTAGCCTTCTCCAAATCACCCTTTAAAACATAGTAACGAGCAGCCTGCAGCAAAGCCATAACCTGGAATCTTCCAATACCATAAGCCTTCAATCTTTTATCGATATTTTCCAATTGGACCACCGGGTTCGGTTAATCGGGAAGTGGTAGAGGGTGGTACTATATATGTTTTTCTATGTACAATCCATATATACACGTAGTTAGATGGATTTGTGGGAGGTATAACTTTTAACCTTAGTCCTCCAAATAATATGGATAGATAAGTGTAATATGGATGAGACCATGAGTAAAGCCGCATTATGGGGTACCGTGATCATCCTCCTAATAATAGTTGGTGTCGGAGCATTCTATGCCGGAATGATGATGTCCGGAGGACAAGGCGGTGGAGCCGCTGGCGGTGGACAGGCAGCTGCTCAGAATATGACATGGACTCCTCCATCAAAGATTAAGGCTGCATGGATCTATGTCGGCCCAATTGGAGACTTCGGATGGAGCTACATGCATGATCAGGGTAGGAAGATCGTTGCAGAGCTATACAAGGACTGGCTAGAGACAACCTATGTTGAGAGCGTGTCAGAGGACAAGCTACCACAGACTATTGATAGCTTGGTAAGCAAAGGTTATAATGTAATATTCACGACGAGCTTCGAGTTCATGGACAAGACCATCGAGAAGGGCGCAGAGTATCCAAATGTGATATTCTTCCACTGCTCCGGCTATAAGAGGAGGGCTAATGTTGGAACATACTTTGCAGACCTATACCAGGTATACTATCTAAACGGACTAATAGCGGGAGCACTAACTAAGACCGGACACATCGGATACGTTGCAGCCTACACTATACCTGAAGTCGTAAGGCACATCAACGCCTTCGCGATCGGAGCTAAGGAAGTAGGTGAACAGCTCGGTAAGGATATTAAAGTATACGTGTTAGAGCTGGGTGCATGGTTTAACCCCGACAAGGCCAGGGCCAGTGCAGAAACACTATGGAGCCAGTATGACGTCGACGTACTAGCATATACTGAGGACTCAACTGCAATACTACAACTGGCAGAGGAAAAGACCGAGGCCTACTTAAACGGTACAGCAGACCATCCATTATACGTATTCAGCCACTACAGCCCAGGATGGATCTATGGTAAACACGCAGTAGTTAGCGGACAGATAGTACACTGGGAGGTAATCTATGAGGACATACTAGCAAAGATTAAGGCGGGAATCTACACGCCATACAACCTAAAGAACGTTGACTACTGGTACCTACTAGACAGCGGAGCAGTTGATCTAGGAGCATGGATATTCAGCAATGGAACAGTTATGAGGATAAACCCGGAGATAGTTCCAATACTCAAGAACATAACCGTAACCGATAAATTAACTGGTAAGAAGATGAGTGTCTATGACCTAGTAATGGAGAGATACGAAATGATGAAGAGCGCCAAGATGAGCACGCCTCTAGAATTACCAGCAGGTATGCAGAACCTAATAGCACAGAAGCCGTCAATTAAGGTTGACGGTAAGACGATACAGATAGCATCACCCTTCGATCCATTCACAGGGCCACTAAGCGGATACAAGAAAGACAATCCAAGTCAAAAAGTAACAGTACCGGCCGGTAAGAGGCTAACCCACGACGACCTGTGGAGTATGCAGTGGTTCGTTGATTGGGTAACGTATCTAGGTAAAGGAGGTTAACGAAACACCTTAAATAGTACGCCTCCCAACTAATTTCAATATAACCTAGGGAGAAATAATATTGGTGTAGTGACGATGGCGGCTGAAGCAAAAATAGATCAAAAGGTTTTTTCTCCTCCCCTTCAACCTATCATCTCCTTGAGAGGAATTACCAAGCGATTCCCAGGCGTTATAGCATTAGACCATATCAATATGGACATCTATCCCGGAACAATACATGCATTGCTAGGAGAGAATGGTGCTGGAAAATCGACGCTGGTAAAGATACTTTACGGAATCTATACGCCAGATGAGGGAGAAATACTAATCAATAACGAGCCAGTAACGTTTACAAGCCCTATGGATGCAATGATGCATGGAATAGTAATGGTATCCCAGTCGCCACAAGTAATTGATAGACTGACGATAGCTGAGAACCTTATACTAAGTCTTAAAAGATATGGCTACTTTGCAACCCTGGGTAGGATTGCTCGGGAGATTAGAGCTATAGCTAAGGAGTTTAACGTAAAATTAGACCCGAATATTGAAGTCTGGAAGCTCAGCTATACGCAGAAGCAAATAGTTGAATTTATACGTGCAATGTTGCTAGGTGCAAAGGTTATACTGATCGATGAGGCATTAACTTATCTACCAATAGAGGAGAAGAAGAGGTTCTACGAGTTCATTAAGAACTTCAAGGAAAGAGGCGGGACCGTTATACTGATAACCCACAAGATCTACGAGGCCCTTGATATCGCCGATATGATCACTGTGCTTAGGAGAGGTAAAAACGTCGGAACCCTAACGAGGCAGGAAGCCGATATCGATAAGGTTAGGAGGCTCATGTTCGGCGAGAGAAGTAAGGAGATAACTTATGAGAGACTACCGCCAGGCAACCCTAATGGGGATCTCCTTGAAATAAAGGATTTATGGGTTAGGGGAGACTTCGGCGAATATGCTGTACAGGGTGTTAGCTTAAAGGTTAGGAGGGGCGAGGTATTCGCGATCGCTGGTGTAGCTGGTAATGGGCAGAAGGAATTGATACAAGCTGTTGTAAGGATTAGGCCTTATGATAGGGGCAAGATAGTGCTTGAAGGAGTAGACTTAAAGGATAAATCGACTTACTACCTCAGGGTTAACGGTGTAGGATATATACCAGACCTACCGGCTAGGTACGGGGTAAGCATTGAGAACACTATAGTTGAAAACATCGCGGTACTGCCAACGTATGCTAGGGGATTGATTGATTGGGAAAAGATTAGGAATCTAGCGTTAAAACTGATCAAGGAATTCGAGATCAAGACTCCATCTCCGGATACCCCGGTAAAATTCCTTAGTGGTGGGAACATTATGAAGGTGCTCGTAGCCCGCGAGTTAAACACTGCTACAAAACTACTAGTAGCCTACAACCCGACTAGGGCTCTAGACGAGGCTACAGCGATAAAGGTTAGGAAGATTATAAAGGATAAGGTTAGAAGCCAGGGCATTGGAGCATTGATTGCTAGTGAGGACTTAGACGAGATCTTTCAAATAGCTGATAGAATAGCAGTTATGAATTCCGGAAGAATTGTAGGAGTTTTCGATGCTGAGAAGGCTAAGAGGGAGGAAGTAGAAAAACTCATGGTGATGTAAGCCATGGAGTTTCCCATCTCAATGATTATTGTGAGAAGAGTTAAGCCTCTACCATACTGGGTGGTACCAGTACTAGCACTCATAATCGGAATATTAGTAGCAATAATCATACTATATGGTATCAGTGGGGGACAAATACCGCCCTCCGATGTACTAGTATCTATCGGGCAAGGATTCCTACAACCCCACTTATTAGCGATGACGTTTATATTATTATCAATAGTTGGCGTCGGTCTACTGGTAAGCTTTAAGGGGGCGATATGGAATATTGGCGGTGAAGGACAAATCTATATGGGCGCTATGGTTACAGTATGGGTAGTATTATTCTCGCCAATAGCCATGATGCCCGGCCTCTTAGGAGCCTTCACGATGAAGATTACCTACCTGATACTAGCAATGATACTTGGAGGCTTCTGGGCATTCCTATCGGCAATACCAAGAGCTTATCTAAACCTAGACGAGGTACCGATCACTCTAATGATGAACTATATCGCTTACTACATCGTAGACATCCTAGTCAGGGGTCCGTGGCACGAGAGAAAATACGGGTATTTAAGGACTCCAACAATACCGGAGAATTCATGGTTCCGAACAATGGTGATAAGGACTAAGGGACAGATAATCGCTACAACGCTATCAATGGAATTATTAATTATAATGATTGTCATATTCTTCGTGGCCTGGTTCCTGCTAAGATATACAACGATAGGCCTATACATTAAAGTACTCGGTAATAACCCTAATCTGCTGAAGAGTAGTGGTATCAATGTGAAACTTATAATATTACTAGCATTAACGATCAGCGGTGCAATTATTGGAATCGTTGGTGCCGGGTATGTTGCAGGGATTACTCATAACCTAAGTTATCCCGTTGAGGAGAAATCGGCGCAGTACGGTTATACCGGTATTCTGGTAGCATGGTTATCCATGCTAGAACTAATAGCGATCCCCGTAGCCGCATATATCATAGCTGCATTATATAATGCAGGTATTAACATGCAAATACTTGGTGCTGGCGGTGCAGCAGTTGTTAACGTCTTCATAGGCAGTATTTTGATCACATATACTGCGTTAATAATGATATCGGAATACAAAGTTAAGTTCGTAATTAAGCGAAGGAGGGGCTGATAAGCTATGGATCCCGTATCATTCATAATAGGATTAACACCACTATTCCTAGCATATTACTTAGCGGCACTCGGGCACGGTATAGTTGAAAAGAGTGGAGTACTAGACCTAGCAATAGATGGAGCCTTTGTATTAAGCGTTGGAGTAGCCTATGCAGAAGCAGTATATACTAAGAACAATATATGGTTGTCATTCCTAGTAGCAGGACTCGCGTCAATGATATTCGGCGGCGTACTAGCATGGCTAGTTACAAAACTACCAGTCAGCCATGGTGCAGCGGGTCTATCGTTAATGTTCCTGGGATACGGTCTTGCCCCGCTAATAGGAGTACCAGCGAGGCAATTGCAGGGTAGAACCGGTCTGCAGGTAGGCGTTGGGGCTGTAAATGGTTTTCTAACGTCAATATATCTAGGATTAATATTTGGTCTAGGAATACTAGAATGGCTAATAATGAGTAAGACAAAAATAGGAGCAGCTATACGGGCAGCAGGGGAAAACCCGGCAGCGGCTGAAAGCCTCGGAGTAAACGTACTATGGGTACGATTGATCAGTGGACTAGTGGGATTCTTCCTAATAGGTCTCGGCGGTGCCGCTTTCGTACTAATCTATAGCCCTACGTGGAGTCAGGGATTCGGCGTAGGACACGGATGGATAGCCTTCGCAATAAGCCTGAGCGCCGGGAGAAATGCCTTATTAACGTGGGCATCGGCATCGATATTCGCAGGACTAATCACATACATGCCGGCAATACAAGCCGCATATAACATGCCTCCCGACGTTGCAAAAATGCTGCCGTTTGTATTCGCTATACTAGCGATGGTAGTATTCATGTTAACACCATTAAAGAGGAAGCTAGCACCGCCTAAATCACTCGGGAAAATCTACTTCAGAGAAGAAAGAACAGTCTA
>JALWZC010000073.1:0-6077 GCA_027002875.1 Desulfurococcales archaeon | reverse complement strand
AACAGTCTAAACCTAAAACCAAATACTTTTTCTCTCTTTCCCTTCTTAACCTCCAGTAGAATATAAGAGGATTGATAAATATTACTGCCTTGTGGAATAGTTTTAGAAACACAAGTATTATCCGGGATTAGAGGCATGATGAGTAATATGGGGTTTAAGAAAAGGGGTTTTTATGTTTTAATTATAGGGTTTCTGATATTATTATTCGCTTCCCTTTTCCTCAATAAAGTAGTTGTCTCTAATTGGAGTAGTAGCGGGGTATTAATAGTAAAACCCGATAGTATCAACTACACGCAGATACCCGTAAGGATGAATAGTAATGTTACCTATAAATTGAGATACAACACGACTACTACTAGAGAATTAAACGTTACCGTGTACTTAGCTTATGGTGAAAACCCGTATGAACCCGTTGTTAAGCTAGATAATATTACGATGGGGCGAGCGCTAGGAATTAAAAAACCGGGTAGCTACCTACTAGTTGTAACTAATAATGGAGATAAAACCATAGCAGCAAACTATACTATAACCGTCTATTATAAGAAGGTAGTCGAAGAATATGGGTCTGCGACAAGCATTACGGGTATAATAGTTATGCTTGCAGGATTATTCCTGATATACAATGATATAGTAAGCTATTACTCTAAGAAATATCCGGACATAATTCAAAAAGGACCAGTTAAGTGTAGCAGTATTAAACTAAACAAACACGTATGCACAGTAGAGACACCAATTATTGATGTTGAAGAAGCAAAAGAGCTTACCCGCGAATATATGGGTTCTAAGGATTACAGGGTTAGGAAGGATCTGGGGCTCGGACTAATATTAGAGCGTTCAAGGATTAATCCTTTCAGTAAGGACAAGCCAGCGCTAGTAACGATAGACTACTACCAGCTACCAATAATATCCATCACCTATACAATACCACACAGCCGGGCATCTGGCTCTATAGATCTACAATGGATCTATAAGGAAGTAGAAGAATTCCTTAAATACCTAGTTGAGGAAGAAAAACGCGAAAACAATAATGTTCACTAAAAACAGTATTTCCTATATGGATATGAAGAGGAATCCCGGGTTAAAAGTGAGGCCTCCCGAATACCGGGTGTAGGAGGCCGATGATAGGGGCCCCGCATAGCGGATCCACTCTTTTCCCACGAGAAAACAATTAATACTAAAACCCCAACTAATCAATAATTGGTGAAGAACAATGGCCAACTACAAGGTAACGATAGATCCCAGAGACAACTGTATATCAGACATGGTATGTGTATCGATCTGTCCCGACGTCTTCGAGATGAACCCGGACGACAATAAGAGCCAGATAATTGAGAAGTGGAGGCCAGACCCCAACACGATCAACGTAGGCATAATACCCGAAGACCTGAAGAGCTGCGCTGAAGACGCGGCCAACGCTTGTCCAGTACAGATCATACACGTAGAACCCGCTTAAAAACAATACAGGAACAAAACATAGAAGAACGTTTTTTAAAGTCCTCCTATACTCGAATAGTTCACAATAATAAATAACTTTAAGCTATCTTTATGAGTAGTTCATGGTACACAGCATCCTTATTTTTTCTCATCCTTATATCTCAATCATAGTTAAGTATTGAGTAATGCTTGGATGGAAGTGTTCAAGACTGTTTGTTCATCAATAGTATTGTTTGACTTATAAGGATGTGTAAATTCCTACTATGATGCTTGAAGACTTCTAAGCTATAGTTTTAGGAGTTTTCCTCTAGGCCTAAGACTAGGAGGCGTCTAACTTTATCCTTGTCTAGTATTCCTTTCTCCCATAGTTCTTTTACGAGTAGGAGTACTTCTGCTAGTTTCGGATCACTAGTTTTTATAACGTATTCCTCTATGGGGACAGCGTATTCTAGTACTGTTTTTGCTAACGGCTCTAGTTTCTCGGGGTTAAATCCTATATTGTCATAGACGATTATATCATGGCTTTCCAGCTTATCCCTAACCTCATCGGGGACTGGGTGTTTTGATACTAGTATTGTCTTCTTGGGATTGTATACGCTACGGTATAACTGGACTACCCTAACTTCGTCCAGCCTAACGCCTCTACGATTACCAGCTTTCTCCATAACCTCCCTACGGGTAACTCCGAGCACGTCTGCTAATCCATCCCATAAACCCTCAATCCACCTATTCCTCCATTCTTCAGCGCTTAAAGGCTTAGCTAGAGGCCCCTTAACATCCCGAACCCTCCGATACCAGTCCGGTAGTTCTTTAAACTCGATTATTAGATCAGGCCTCTTGATTGGGGGTGAAGAATTCGTATCAACGATATCGTAGACCCTACCCCCATAAACCATCATGTCCGGCCGTAGAGCCGTGTAGAGGCTCCAAATACTCTCCAAATCCTTTGAATCACCCCAAGCTAGGGGGCGGGGTGCTTCGATGTAGAAGCTTAAACTACCATGGCCCGGATAGTCTACTACGAGGTTTGGAGGTATCCATCTAAGCTTCTGCTTACCGCTACGCTCTAAGCTCAACACCCGGTGTTCCGGATAGATCACCCTAGTTCCTTCCCGGTACATCTTGTATAGTAGGGCTAGGAAGCACCAGTTCTGGTAGAGAGTCCTCATATTTGTTTTAAGACTAGTATTGATAGCCATTAAGGCTTTTACAGCATACTCTTCCTTCCCCAGCTTACCACGTTTATAGTCATGTGTATATATGAATAATTTCTTCTCGAGGTGCCGGCGGGGATCCATTATGAAGCTTTTAAACTCCCGGCTATAAGTTATCGAGACGAAGCCGTAAGTATTCCTAACTTCTTCA
The DNA here is from genome assembly GCA_027002875.1 of Desulfurococcales archaeon. Lineage (GTDB taxonomy): Archaea > Thermoproteota > Thermoprotei_A > Sulfolobales > Desulfurococcaceae > WAON01. Next base: position 3,278 of record JALWZC010000073.1, on the reverse strand, counting down.
ACCATCTTTTTAAAATAATCTAGCCAAACATAAGCTTCTACAACCCGGGGGCCGAGGTAGCAGTCTACGAAGCATGAGGCTAGCTCCCCATTACTACACTCATCAACACATTCTAGTGCTTTACTAACCCCTCTAGCCTTCCCCATTTCCTAGGCCCTTACCCGTTATAGTGGGATTTGTATTTGTCAGCAATAAAATTATTCTATTGGTAAACTATTATATTTAGTATCGTGGTGTAGCCGTGTACATTGCAAATATTGATAGTAATATGTTGAAGGCTATTATTGAGTCTATTAGGACCGTGTTGATGAAGTGTAAGGAGCTGGATGCACTCTGCTATGATACCCCAGCTACTACAACCCACTTAATGCAATGTATGGGTTTTAACGAGTACTTTATACGTAAGACTTGGAAGGTTTTCGAGGAGATTAACGGTTTAAGGATAAACCTGTACAAGTTCTACGATGTAGAGTTCGACTTATTATTTGAACATAGGAAGGAGCCAGTTCCAAGGCTTAGGGATTCATGTATACCTGTGGATGATGAAGTTTGTTATAAGAAGAGGAATGAATGCATAACCAGTCCACATATCCACGCTTTATACGTATATCTCGAGGGGAGGCTTGGAAGGGGAGGATATGTTAAGATTAACGTTGTCAGGCTTTTAAGACTCTTACAAATGAAGGATGAAAAACTAGCTTATGAATTGCTAGATATTATCGAGGAGTTATTAACTGGTAAGGGGAGTATTCAGAAACTATACTTTTTAGTTTTAAAGATATTGTTGAAGAACAAGAGTGTTCTAAGCCTTATCCTACCAATGGTTCCACTGGATCTCGAGGGGTTGTTTAAGTCTTCTCCTTTTGCTAGGCTCATTAGGATACATACAGGTATTTGAATAATCTACAAGACCCCATCTTATCCCCCATTATAGATTCTACCATTCAATATATCCTATAACAACGGAATAGTTGTATATTGGAGAGTGGTGAGTGATGAGAGTATTACTAACGCTTCCACCGGGAATACACCGCCTCGAGATTTATAGAATTACGGGTATGAAAGCCCCGCCTCTAGGCTTAGCATATTTAGCTGCTGTACTGGAGGAAGCCGGTCATAAGGTTAAGATAATAGATACACCAACCCTCGAAATGGAGCCCGATGAGTGGATCAGGGAGGTTAAATCCTGGAACCCGGACATTATAGGCTTTTCACTATTAACACCGACAGCACCTAGGGGGTATAAAGCGGCTAAGCTTGTAAAGGAGGAGCTGGGCGATGATATACCGGTAATAGCCGGTGGTCCGCATCCCTCTTTCATGTTCGAGGAAGCGTTGAAGAATAGTATTGATATCGTCGTTATCGGTGAGGGAGAGTATACTACTAAGGAGCTCATCGATACTATTGAGAAACACGGGCTTGACCCAGACAAGCTAGCGGATGTGAAAGGTATTGCTTACAAGTATGATGGTAAAATACACGTTACACCTCCCCGGCCATTAATAACAAACCTAGACAAACTACCATGGCCCGCTAGGCACCTATTACCAATGGATAAGTACACGTTATTCAATAAACCCATACACATAGCTCACGTAATGGCTGGCCGCGGCTGCCCCTATGGCTGTATGTACTGTTCTACTAGCTACTTCTGGGGCCGCAGGGTAAGGTATAGATCGCCTCAGAACGTTGCGGATGAGATAGAGTTTCTCGTTAACAAGTATAAGGTTAAACAAATAGTGTTTGTAGATGATGAGTTCACGCTTGTCAAGAGGTTTGTATATGGATTCCTCGGGGAACTGAAGAAGAGGAAGCTAGACATACAGTTCGCGTGCGGGGCCCGGGTAGACCATATGACAAAGCAGTACATGAAGGATTTATACAATAATGGTTGCGTCGTATTGTACTTCGGCGTAGAATCCGGAAACCAGGAGACACTGGATCGCATCGGTAAGAAGATAACACTAGACCAAGCCAGGAGGGTTTTCCAGTGGGTTAAGGAGCTGAAGGGCTTCGCAACGGGTAGTTTTATACTAGGCTTCCCATGGGAGACCATCGAGGATATGAAGAGGACTGTTGATTTCGCGGTAGAACTAGACCCTAACTATGCCCAGTTCACGGTCTTAACGCCCTACCCGGGAACACCACTATTCAAGTACGCCGTGGAGCACAATCTGGTCGAGGATTGGAACTGGGAACACTACACAACGATCAAGCCGGTTATGAGGGGATTCAGCTTTACAAGGGATCAACTCGGTAAAATGATCAGGTATGCCTACCGTAAATTCTACCTACGATGGGGCTTCATATACCGGGAGATGAAAGCAGGCCGCTTCTTCGACTTAGCCGGGATCCTTACAAAGGAGCTTTTCTCATGGTTTAAGGAATCCATAACCCACTACTTGAGATGGAGGTGATCACGTTTGAGTAGTGAAGGCATATCTGAAAACCTTGTCCCAGAGGATGGGAAGAAGGGTGAGCGGGGAGGCCTGGGGGCACTACTCGCCAGCCTCCGCTTACTATTCGACAATCCTGTTAGCAGGATGATCCTTAGAACGGCGACAATACAAACTAGTTGCAGATACGATGGAAAAGAAAAAGAAGCACCACTAATATACCACGCCCTATCAATGTTTGCCGGAGAACAATTATCCTGTCCAATAACGGCTAGGTTCCTGTCGTTCTTCATAAACTCTATCATTAAAGTCGGTTTAAAACTACTCCGTGGAGATGAGGAGGAAGCAATACAGGCATTAAAGGATCCAGCCGTGCGTAGGGGAATAGCACTAGTAATGAAGGGGCTTGGACTCTATGGAGTAACAGTACCACAAGAAATGCCGGCTCCCTTCCTAATAGTCTGGAACTTCACTAATATGTGTAACCTGCGCTGTAAGCACTGCTACCAGAGAGCTGATAGGCCACTGCCTAACGAGCTTACATTGAAGGAGAAACTAATGGTCGTCGACCAGCTCGACAAGGCCGGTGTAGCGGCAATAGCACTCAGCGGCGGGGAGCCAACGATACACCCAGACTTCTACACGATAGTAAAAGCTATAGCGGATCGGGGAATGTATGCTGCAGTAGCAACAAATGGTTGGGTATTCGCGGATATTGAGAAACTGAAGAAGGCTAAGGAGCTCGGCTTGAGATATGTTGAAGTATCGGTTGATAGTGCTGACCCGAAGAAACACGACTGGTTCCGCGGAGTACCCGGTGCTTGGGAGCGTGCAGTTAAAGCCTTGGAGAACGCTGTGAAGCTAGGGATTAATCATGCGATG
>JALWZC010000072.1 GCA_027002875.1 Desulfurococcales archaeon | reverse complement strand
TTTACAACCTGCTTCAAACAATTCTCTAAAACATCCAAGTCAAACCTGCGATCAAATAGTAGCTCAACTAATTCCCTACCATTATTTTTAAATAATCTTAACTTGTGGATAACTACCTTACCCAGTATGGCGTCTCGCGGATGCTTAGGTGGTGTTAGGTAATCTTCGAATTTTCTTCTCAGATAATTATAGAATTCATCGAAATTCTTAATATATCTTAAAGCCTCCTCTAGATCTCTAGTTGTTCCATGAATATTTGCTATACATTCGAGTAATTGAACTGCCTTGCTTCGCTCTAAGACTACATGCGGACTCTTAGCAATATCGATGACGACTTTAAACAACGGCTTCACCATGATAATTCATTAACGGATACTTCTAAAAAATACTATTTAGGAATATGTACATTAATAGTATAGTGTTGATAAAATTGGTGGTGAGTCGAAGTGTTTAAAGCATCTTTTACAGCTGTCCCTAAATTTAGGTATATAGCTCAGACTCTAGCAAAAATTACGGATGAAGCACCATTCTATGCTACGCAGGACGGATTAGAGGCTAAGATCCTTAGTCCCGATAAAACTACTCTCACAATACTCAAAATACCGGCTATTGCCTTCGAAGAGTATAGTGTTGATCAGGAGGAGTTCTTCGTCGTAGCTTCTGACGAGCTTAACAAGGTTATTAGGAGAGGGACAAGAGATGATATACTTGTATTTGAGCTAGATAAGGAGAATAATAGGTTAAAGGTAATATTCCGCCATAAAAAGACTGGTATGGAGAGAACGTTTTACTTAGAATTAAAGCCTAGAACTCCGGAACAACTACCGGAACCCTCACTCGAACTCGGAGTATCATTTAGAATAGTCCCAGACGATTATAAACAAATAATAAGAGATCTTAAGATAATCGGTGAGGAAGCAGTATTTCAGTATAAAAGTGGAAAGATTTACATATACTCTTATGCTCAACAAAAGGAGTATAGAGGGGAGTTCTCGGAAGGGGCTCCATTATCATACATTAGTGCTACTGTCGAAGAGGCTAGATCTGTTTATAGCGTTGGACTATTGGAGGCGACGCTAAAACCTGTACAGGCGGCTTCTGACACGATTGTTTCCTTCGATACTAATAAGCCAATAAAGATAGAATTTACACTGGCTGCTGGGGGAACACTGGTATACTGGATCGTTCCTAGAATTGAGGCTTAACTTTCTTTAAGTTTCGACAATAAATCCATCAAAACCTTTTGAGCTTCACCACGTTCCTCAGTCTTTTTTACCCGAGGCATCCTAGGCTCTTCCCTAATACTGGAATACCATACTGGTCTAGGACATTTACTTCGGAGAGGACATGCTAGGCAGCAATGCGGACACACCATAATGTCCGGGTTCAATGTGCATTGCTTTACCGCATGATATCTTCCACAAATACTGCATCTTTCCCAATATATAGTCAAACAAACCACCAGACTCTTTCCCTGGGTTATTTAATCTGGATCAAACATAAATTATTATTGCCCGACCAATGAGGCACGGGATCCGCGGCGGGGTACACCCTACTCCCCAACCCCGTGGAGGGTAGACCGTGCCGAGGGATGAGGGCCTAGCTTATCTTTTCCAGTATTTCCTTAAATCTCAAAGCGTCTTGAAACATGTATATATTGTTGAATAGTACGTAACTAGTTTCAGGTCTTTCATTTTTGATCAGTTCAACGAGTTTCCCTAGGTCATTATCACTATATTTATACTTGTAGTTTATCTCTCCTCCAAGCCCATGTAGTCTAATGTATAGGAGATTATCCGGCTTACATACTGGCCTGTGTTTGAATACATCTACGACGTGTATTATATCGTATTTACACATAAGCTTGCCTAATACATTGCTATTATTTAGCCATTCACCCCTAGGCTCCCAGCCAATATATTCATCTCTTCTAAGTAGTACTGATGCCTTCTCAAAGAATTCTTCAACCCATTTTATAGATTCATTGTTGTGGGGCATGCGGGGAGGTGTTTGTATTATAATAAACTTGGAACCCAATAATCTAGAAATCTCTAGTGTCCTCTCAAAAGCGTTTATATTTTCCCTTGTCGGCTTAAGCCAACCATAGTTACTTAAATCACCTGGCGGCTTTACCTTCAACCTACGCCATGTAGGCGACCTTGAAGGATGGGTTATTACCTGCCACGCTTTTACTGTGAATTCAAAATCCTTCGGCGCTTCACTCCGGATCTTTTTAGCCCATTCAACTGTTGGAAGATTATAGAATGTATTCTGCAATTCAACTAGTTTTAGCTTTTCATAATACTTCCTGCGAGATACTGGAAAACCGCAGCATCCAACTTTCACGTACATGACCGATCATCTAGTGTTTGATCTCTGAGGCCCTAACATCTTTTACGGGTTCCAATCGTTTTAGTTCCTCTACTAGTTCCAATATATCATTTAATATCGATTTTGAATAATCGACAACCATATAACATTCACCTAACTCGCCGCGTCTAATCACCACACATTTAGTAGCAATTATATCTACGCCTTTATCGGCTAATACCCGCGTAATTTCGGCTAAGACACCCGGTCGATCCTCAACGCTTATATTAAGTTCTGCAAGTTTAGCCTTTTCAGGTACTGGGGATAACAATATTTCCTTCTTCTCCCGATCCGCTATTAGGAGAACAGTCATTCCTTCATGTATATCGAGGGCTTCTCTAATAGTTAATGGTATCGTTATTCTACCTTTCGAATCAACTTTTGCTATTTCCTTGATCTTCATTTATTATTCCCCTTTCTTTCCCACTATATAGTGAATATAGAAATCCGTAGGTTATATAATTCTTTATTTGAGTATGTGTTAGAATGGATAGTGTATCTGTGTAAGTGTTTTCACTCTATATTCTCTAAGGCGCCTCTTCCACTGATCCCCTATCGCCAGTATAGCTATAATGTCGACTATTTGTGCGCGAGCTTTGGATAATAGGTTTAAAACCGCTTCAAGCGTTTTACCAGTATAGACAACGTCGGCTAAAACCAGTAGTTGATCCCTCCTATTCACTAGGTCTTTATCAATATATATTGTTTCGCTTGCACGAGGCCCTCGAATAATAATAGCACTATAATACTGAATACCAGGGTACATGCGGCGTTTAACAAGAACTAGGGAAGAATTTAACTCTAACCCCAACATTGTAGCAAGGGGAAGGACTGATTCGCTGGTTGCAATTATCTTTGATATATTCTTACCTGCAAGCTCGATTGATAAAAGTATAGTAAGTAACCTAATGATATATGGGTCTTTCATGACCCTTGATAAATCAATAATAGTACTCTTCTCGCTTAATACTAGGTTTCTAAGCAGTGAATCCAAATCCGTTGATAACGATATTCTAGATAATATGTTAATGGCCTGCTCATAGCTAGGGATAATATTACCGCGTACATATCTACACAAAATTGATTCAGGAACTCCAGTTAACTTATTTAGATCTTTATAGGACATATGAGGCTTCAACAACCTAAGGATCTCATTAGCCATGAGCCTAGCCTTCATCTTATCAAGCTTAGTTCTTGAATAAACACTATTAAGCTTCTCAATAAGTTCTTTAACTTCTTCTTCTGATGGCTGCCGTAGTAGTAACTCGTTTTTATATTTGTTATAAATGCTCCTAACCATTATGATCACTTCATCCTTCATACCAATAATATTTTGCCCAGTCTATAAGTATTTTTAAACAATGGAATAAAAAGATTAGTGGGGGATGAGCATGGTTTTAAGTGCTGAGCAGTGACGAAAAACCCACGCGGTGACCCCCTTGTTGAAATATTCGAAAATATTGAGGGAGTTTTATAATATAAGTGATATGGAAAGGATAAGTCAAGAGATTAATGAGATGTTTTCACTATATGGGTCTCCGTTCATAACAATATGTGGAGAGTGTAATAGTTTCTATATATGCATATTTTTACGAAGAACGCCTCTCGGTGACGATGAATTTAGCGACGAGTTCCTTGGCTTACTGATTTTTGTGGAGAATAAGTATAAACTCGACGAGAAAGTAGAACTATTATTCAAGAGATCTAAGGTTATACGATCATATGGACCAGGGACCGCTTTTTATATACCCATTGAATATGTGGAAACTGTTTTAAGAAAAATATGCATGGATTCAAAAATTAAGAATATAGGAATTCACGCGTTAAAATTTGAGGAAGGAATTGTGTTCCTCAACGAGTAGCGGGGCTAGATCTTGCCTGCTTTTAGGATTAAAAGATGGCTTACACCTGAAGAGTTTAGAGAAGTTATAAAGATTGCGGATTATAAGGGTTATGAACGTGGAGCCGGTTCATTATTTGAATTTAACATTGAGAAAGCTCTTAGAAACAAATATAGTTTAGAAGATGTAGTTAATTTATTGAAAGAGCTCGCTATTAATATTGATGATTCCTTAATAGATGAACTAAGAAAGCTTTATAATAAACTCGCCGTTAGGGTTAAATGGGACTATAGTACTGGATGGGTTATCGTTAGTATCCCTCGATCATTAAGGTTTCAACTGATTGATCTTTTAAAAAAGTACGGACTTCGAAGAATATATTATGACGACGAGTACTTGTCCTACAAGTTGATACCTTACAGATTACATGATTTCATTGAAGACCTTAGACAAAAAATAGAAGTAACAATAGTTGATGAGAACAACCTTCTAAAGGATAAAGTCCTACCTAGGAAGCTAGAACTAAGAAATATAGTGTTAAGACCGTACCAAGAAGAAGCGCTGAGAGAATGGTTAAACCATGGTTCACGAGGAATAATTGCTTTACCAACAGGATCTGGCAAAACAATAATTGGTATTGCAGCAATAACGGCTGTTAATAAGAGAACACTCATTATCACATTTACACGTGAACAAATGTTTCAATGGAAGGAATCGATCTATAAATACACTAATATCGAGCCGGGATATGTAGGAGTAATCTATAGTGGGGAAAAACGTATAGCACCGATAACAATTACGACTTATCAAAGCGGATTCAGAAATATTAAACAGTTATCACCGCTCTATGATTTATTGATCGTTGACGAAGTACACCACTTACCTGCAGATAAGTTCCGATACATAGCGATTCATTCGATAGCTAAGTACCGTATAGGTTTATCAGCAACAGTTGTAAGGGAAGATGGGCGGCACGAAGAACTATTCCCACTATTAGGGGGAATAGTCTATCATAAAACACCTGCAGAGCTAGCAGTACAGGGTTATCTTGCACGACACCGTATTATAACAGTAAAAGTTAGGCTTAGTAAAGAAGAAAAAGAAGAATTCGAAGGTTTAAGAAAACTTTACAGGAGCCTAGCGGGTTATAAAACATTTAAGGAAGTACTAAAAGCTGCACTCAAGGGAGATCAAAGAGCTAAGAAAGCGTTAAGAATACATAACCGTATGAGGAGCATATTATCGGCTTCGAAAGCTAAGATCGAAAAAGCCGTTGAAATAGCACTGAGAGAATATCGCAAAGGTAACAAGATCATAATTTTTACGCAATATGTTGATCAGGCCGAAGAGATAGCGGAAAGGCTAAACGCCTACTTATTGACGGGCGAGATCCCTCCGGAAAAGAGGAGGAAGACACTGAGAGAATTTAGAGAAGCTTCTTCCGGAATACTTGTCGTTACAACGGTCGGTGATGAAGGATTAGACATTCCCGACGCAAATGTCGGAATAATTGTTTCTGGAACAGGTTCTCGTGGACAGTTTATACAGCGTCTAGGACGCTTATTAAGACCAAAGAAGAATTCTAAAGAAGCTATACTGTATGAAATAATACTTGCAAACACACCGGAAGAATACCAGGCTAGGAAGAGGAAAAGAAACAGCCTCGACTTCTACAGCTAAGGATTTAGAACCTTAGAGAGCTAGCAAAGCAATATAATCAAGTATAACGTCAAAATATAGCCTTGCAAGCTTATATAGACATTTAGTATCGACAACTAGTTTTAATCCGCTGTGATCTATATAGGCTATATATTTTTCGCCATTATATATTAGAGGTATAATATTATCCCTTAACTCAAGGTGTTTCTGAAGGATTCTATTATACTCTATATCATAGAATAGTGCCCTTCCAGTAAACCATGAATAATTATATCTGTAAATTCCTTCCACGACATATATAGAATTACAATCTATATCTTCTTCCACGGCTATTACGGTCTTCTCACCCAACTTTATTCGCGGTAGTTTCCTATCAAACAAGTTATTAAGAGTAGTTGAAAGCATGCATGCTTCTATAGACCAGGTTTTTATCCATGCTGGCCTACTAAGCTTCATACAAGCTTCGGTGCTATCACAAAGATCGCTTGTTAAACCTTCTAAATCCCTAGAGAAAACCATAGTATGAGGCGGTATAGTAGTATATTTCGCCATGACGTTTTCACTATATGGAAACACTACTACCCCATATCCCGGTTCTACTGTATAGACTAAGCTAGTGTTGATATCGCAGAGTTTCATTAATAAATCCATGATGTCTTCAAAATCTAGTAATGCTGTATTAACTAGTATCGAGCCTTCCCGGATAGCCGGCATTATAATTACCCGTCTGAACTAATTAATCCGATACGGATAATATCGGAAATATCCAATATTAACCACTAACATGGTGAGACATTATGAGTTTAGATGATGATAAGGGGTTTAAAGCTATAAAGATATTTGAGGGCAAAGCAAAGATCGGGGAAGTCCTCAGTACTTTCCAGAAACTAGTGCTTAGACCCGAGGACCTATCGAGCCCTGTTTCATTTCAAATGGCTCTTACAAGGATAATGGATTCATTAATGAAGAGTATAGAGGAGGGTCCTAAGAAGAAATATGTTGCCGAAGTACAATTTGAGGATAGTATGGGTAATAAGGTAGTATTAGCGGTTGATCTAGGAGAGAAGCCCCCTCTATTCTCTAAGAAAGAAGTTAAAGCTAGAATTATTATAGAGTTATTTGAGGAGGAAAACGAAGGAGAATCATGATGAGCCTAGTAAGGGCTGATCCTTTGGGATGACGAATAACCAGGCTTCTGAACCAATAAACCCGGTTTACTTAAAGAAGCGAGAGCTAGTAGCATATTATTTACTCTGCAGTAGCGAAAATACGTGGAATATTGGCGATGCTGTAGATTTACTTATTAGTAGACTCTGCCTTAGTAGAAAGGTAGCATATAATATTCTCAGAAGGCTTAGAAGACTTGGACTACTAAGGAAACAGTTTGATCTCGTATATAAATGTGTTCCTTTCCATGTTTATATTAAGAGAATTGTTGAGGACTATGTTTATACTAGGTCTAAGCGTGATTGTAGTTGAAAAATACTTTATTGTTGTCTATTACTAGTATGCCTAACCTTGTTACTCTTTTACCTTCAGCTTTATCTCAATAGTGCTGACCCTTGTCTCGCGTCCGCTGGGGCTTGTCACTGTCTGGCTTCCAATCTTTATTTCTTCGATGTCGACTTTGCCTGGTAGGAACCTGTTTCTTATTATTTCAACTGTGTCCACTGCTTTACTGATCGCTCTTCCCCTAGCCTTGATTACGATCTCCTTAACGTTTTTGTGTATTAGGGTTAATACTGCGATTACATAGTTCATTACGGGTTTCTTACCGATTAAGACGGTATTGCTTGCATGCGGTGTTGCTTCGGCCATGTTTTTTCACCTATTATCGATTATGTCTAAGACCTATGAGATTGGGGTATTTCTATATAAGCTTTTCCCCGAGTCTAGCGTAGTGTTACCCGGTCTATGGTTTTTAATGTAATCTTCTAGAACCCATTATTTTACCGGGTGTATTTATGGAGGGTAGTATTAATCCTATTTATAAACACGCTTGTCCATCGTGCGGTGGGGATGCTGAAGCTTATTTCCTCGAGAATATAGGTGTTTGTAGTAAATGCGCTTCAAGTAATAAGCATGAGTTTACACTTAATGCTTACACCTTATATTCAACAAGCGAATCGGAACTTCAACATTTTACCGAATTCTTTAAACAAGCTACTAAGGGATTAGATCTTTGGGGTGCACAGAAACTATGGGCTAGGAGGCTGCTTAGTGGAGAAAACACAGTAATAATTGCACCTACCGGAATGGGTAAAACAACATTATTACTAGCCTATACTCTATTTACAACAAAATACCTCGGTAAAACCGCGCTTTTACTAGTACCTACAAGGGCCCTAGCAAAACAAATGTATAAAAAACTAATGATTTTCAACAAAAACATAAATGGAGACTTAAAAATAGTAATATATGACTCGTCCAAAACTAAAAAGAAAAGGTTGGAAATACTAGAGAAAATCAGGAATGCGGAATTTGATATACTGGTAGCTACTAATCACTTCTTATCCCGATACTACGATATTATTCCTAAGGATAGGATAGACTTCGTGGTTATCGATGATGTAGATAGTTTACTGAAGAACTCACGCAGTATAAAGCGTTTATTAAAACTTCTCGGCTACTCTGATGAAATTATAGAACTCGTTAAGAAGAGGAACAATCTATTATGGAGAATAATGGTTTCAAGATCTCTCAATAATGAAAAGTTGTATTTTAAACTAGTGGAAGAACTAATAGATCTCGAGGATAAGATAAACGAGGAATTAAGAAGTAAGAAGTATAAACAAGTAATAATAGCATCTGCAACTGGTAGAATACGGGGAAGTTATGGGAAGGTTCTTAGGGAATTATTAAAAATAGATGTCTCTGGGATCACGATCTATGGTAGAGATGTCACTGATACATATCTACTTATTGACAGGGCAGAAGATGCGTGTAAAGAAATCGTAGCATTAATAGAAAAGCTGGGGTCTGGTGGAATAATCTATATTAGTCCGAGACACCCCTTGAAAGATAAATTCCTATACTTAGTTAATTGTATAAAGCAAAAATTAGAAAATACGGGATTCAATATAGGTGAAAGCGATCCTCGCAATATACAGAAACTAATAAATGGAGAAATAGACATACTAATCGGTAGTTCAAGCTATTACGGATCAAGTGTTAGAGGAATCGACGCACCAGAAACCGTTAAATATGCGTTATTTATAGGAACGCCATTATTCACTATAAGTCTCAACTCATACCTTGCATCGCCTAAATCACTAATTAGAGCATTAATGCTTTTGAAAGAAGAAAATAGAGAGCATAATTGGAGAGAACTATATATTACTGCAAGAAAACTGTTCTTCACACTTAATAATAGCGAACAGAGAATTGTATCAATGTATCTGAAGGGGAAAATAAGTCTGGATGATCTTAGTGATAAAATCAAGAATATAGCTGAAAAAGCACAAGAGATCTATGAAAAAGTAATTACTGGTATGAAAGCGTTACTTAGCGTGAAGAAAGTAATAGAACTTAGCACTATAACGATGTTTTATTGGAATAATAAATTCCTAGTACTAATACCGGATACGATGACTTATATACAAGCGAGCGGGAGAACTAGCCGATTAAGACTTACCAATATGACTCATGGATTATCAATAATAATAGAGGATAGTAGTCTAGTTAATAATGTAAAGGCTTTAGAGAGAAAGATCAGTTCTTTTAATAAAGACTTTACAATAAAGACTATCCAAGAAATAAGTGTTGATGAAGAGATCACTAAGATTAAGAATAGTAGAAGAAGACGTAATGCTAATAATTTAAGATACCGCAACATACTAGTTGTAGTAGAATCACCAACCAAGGCTAGAGCTATTGCAGGGTTCTTTGGAAAACCTACACGTAGAAAGATTTATACGCACAGTGTATACGAGATTCCATTTAAAGAAGGCAATGAGATAATACATTTAAATGTAGCGGCTACAAAGGGGCATATCTATGATTTAACAACTGATCACAGTGTTAAAGAGTTTGGGATAATAATTGATGACAATGAGATCAAACCTGTCTACTCTACAATAAAGAGGTGCCGTGTATGTGGCTATCAGTTTACCCATGGAAACCAGTGCCCACGCTGCGGCAGTACTAGTTTTATTAATTCAAAAACAGTAATAGATTTATTAAGAAAACTCGCACAGGAAGCCGATGAAGTATACATCGCGACTGATCCCGACATAGAAGGAGAGAAAATAGCTTACGATGTGTATTTATCAATAAAGGCTTTCAACAAACACATATGGAGGATAGAGCTACACGAGATAACGTTATCCGAGTTTCTCAAGGCATTGAAGAATAAGAGGAAAATTAACAAAAACCTTGTAATGGCCGAGATCTATAGGAGGAGTCTGGATAGACTAATAGGATTCTCCCTTAGCCAAACATTACAGTTAAAATATAGAAAACACTGGCTTGGAGCTGGACGTGTGCAAACACCTGTATTAGGATGGATAATTGATCGGTATAGAAAATACTTAGAGAATAAATGTTATCGTTTAAGGATTATAACTAAGAACGGATTATATATTACAAAATGTTTTAAGGATAAAGATGCACTAAGCCGGGTTAAAGAAGATAATATCGAGTTAAAACTCGTAATTAAGGATAAATACGTTAAAGTATACAATCCACACCCACCACTAACAACCGATGAACTCTTATACGCAGCTGGAAAACTAGGTATACCATCAAAACTTGTAATGAAAACTGCACAGGAACTATTCGAATCCGGCTTAATAACCTATCATAGGACAAGCTATCACTATATATCAGCTACGGGAATAAGCATAGCCAAAAGATATCTTGACGATAAAGGACTTATAGAATACTTTAAGCCAAGCCATTGGGGCAATAAGGGGGCGCACGAAGCTATAAGGCCTGTTCACCCCTTTAACAGGATTGATCTCGAAAAAGCCGTTATCGAAGGACTAATCAATCCCCCGATACCTCTATCATGGCTACACTATAAGATTTACGAGATCATATTTAATAGGTTTATCGAGAGTCAAATGAAGCCTTACAAGGGACTAGTGATCAGGGCTGAGGCTTTCCTAGGAGATCTCAATCTAGGTATTGTAGAGTTTCTGGCTAACATTATTGAACATGGAGCGGATCTAGTGTTGAAACCACGCATTATCAACATAGAACTTGATAGGAATGAGGTCGTGCTTGATATCGAAGAGATCAATGTTAAGAGGACTTCATCCATAGGGCTCTACGATGAGGCATTAATTATCAAGAAAATGAAGGAGGAAGGATTGGGTAGGCCTAGTACTTATGCATCTATCATTAACAGTGTTATAAGGCACGGTTATGTTATTCGTTCTAAGAAGAGAAACTTCCTAATACCAACTCGGCTGGGAATCGATGTATATAGTGTCCTTAGCAGTAGTTATCCATTATTAGTATCTGTTAATACTACACGGCATATGGAGAACCGTATTGATGAAATCGCTTCTGGAAAGATAAATGCGTATGAAGCATTACAGGAGGTTATCGAGTATATCAAGGAGTATAGGCTACCGTTAAACTACATCGATCTAGAAGTTGCCGAGGCTGTTTAGTATTTTCTTCTTACTCTTAAAGCAATATATGATTTAGTTCTTCCTCTAAACCTTTCGCTACCTATATCTACTTTTACTAGTTCAATACTATCGCCTAGGCGATCTTTCAGTTTCCAGTATAGATCAACTGCTTTACTGATCGTATCTCCTCGGCCTTTCAATATAACCTCATTGACACCTTCTCGAAAACTTACTATTATATCGAAGATATAATCGTCAATCGGTCTCCGACCAACATCAATAACTTTCACATCTGGCGAGTACACGGTTATTCACCGGTTATCGTTCTGGTCAAGTGAATAGGTATTACCTGCTTCTCTATTTAAGATATACTGTGTATTAACCCTGCTCAACGTATTAAATATAACTCATCTTTCTTGTTAAACAAACTAGTATTTCAGCCTGGGTTCGACTATTCTTCATCCCTCAAATTGGTCTATGGATAGGGCGTTCATCATCTCTATGAATATACGTTTTTTATCCTCAATATACTCTGCTATCGTGGTTATATCACTACTACACTTCCGGTAAAGAGTTCTGGGTATGAATAGAGGATCCACAAATGCAGTATCTTTGACATCAAGTATTCTAATGATAGCTTTCCTCCGCGAAGATTTCATATAAACTGTGGAATTTTTATAGCTACAAATCATGAATAACTCGTCTTTAAAACCTCTACGATTGCATTCATCGAATATTCTTAGGAATCGACCTGATAGTTTTCTGTGTATGACTATGTAATGTTCAACACATATTGCTTCAATAATAGAGGATAAGTCTACTAGTAATGCTTTTAAACGCGAAACCCTCTCTTTCTCAGAAGCGCTGAGCGGTATACTAGTCCTCATAGTTAAAGTATACGGAGGATTAATCCGAGGCTTGTACCCGTATCTATTAAGGATCATTGCAGCCTTAGTTAATGGGAAATCCCTCCGTATATAAATGTCAAGCACAAATACTATGTAAGGCTCGGGCGGGGATAACTTCAACATCGAATCTTCAGCTTCGGGCATATCCTCATCGCCAAACTACGTAGTGATAAAAGCATCCATAATAAATTATTAGTGTCAGAAACACGGACCTTCTTCATTACTCCGACAGTGGCTATTCATCATCCATTAACAACCTATTTAAACCAGCCTATTAAATACATCTAAAAGGATTCTCTATTGAAGTATTATTCTTGGTGGGTTAAGGGAATTGATGAAGCAGCCGTCGCGTAGAACTAATTTGATTATTTGGCAGGGCAGTATTATACTGATCTCGCTCGTAACCGCGCTAGCCCCTGGGTATTATTGGTTATTCTTTCTACTGTACTTCATAGTTATAATGGGGGTTATGTTTAGGAGTACTCGTAAAATGACTAAGATCCCTCCACAGAGCAAGCTTGGATCACCATTGTTTAAGGAGAAGAATGCTATTAAGACTGCAATGCTTGATAAAGAGTTAACGCAGGAGTTGAAGAAGCAGTTTATGGCTACTATGTACCTGTTGTTAATGACTGTTGTTGTTCTTGCATTATTTTACGCTTATAGGGCTATAGCGTTTATCCCGGTTCACAACTGGTTGAAGAACTATTTTGAAAACGATATACTCGTTGTTTTCCTAGACTTCCTAATAATGTATGAAGTAGTAACCGGGCTATTAGCTCTGCCGAGGTTCTTAATGATGGGTAAGATGGCTTCGGCAAACATAATGCTTCCCCAGAGGTATGTTGTTTATCGGCGTGGAATAGTTGCTAATGATAGATTCTACATAGAGTTCACCCCGGATCTATGCTACGAGTATAATACGAGGAGGCACTTCGTCGAGATAAAGAGTATAAGCGGTAAACAAGGCATTAGGATAAGGCTCTATACAGACTCAATTACTAGCTTGCTTGAAAAGATTAAAGCCTTAGAGTTAAAGCCGTGTAAAGGTGTTACCAGTGAAGAAAAAGCATAAGTGTATAGTTTGTGGAAGAGCGTTTCCAGAAGGACAAGGTATTGTATTGTACTATGGCGGTATAGAATTGGCGTTTCACAGTAATAGATGTGCATCAAAATTTCTAAGGCAACTCTTAGACCGGGTTCCCCCGGATGTGCTCGGCGATTATGTTAAGAGGCTTGTTGAAGAAAACCTCGAGAAACTTAGAGAATTAGAGAAACGTAAAGCCAAAAAGATATAAAGATATGATCCGTTCGCGGTAATGTCATCATCCCCCTTTTACAGGGTCCATGGGGGGCAAGTCTCTTCATCTCAAAAAAATCATTATCCTATATTTTCCCTATTTTCCCCTCTAAGCTTAGCTAATGCCTCCTCTGTCAATCCGACTTTCTGGATTAACTCGAGTGTCTTTTCGATCGCTTCATCGCTATTTTCAGCGTGTACATTGAACACTATATTTGTATCCTTAATCTTAACCCTATATCTCTTCTCACCCATAAACAATAATACTTCGATAACCTCTAAGTCTTTCTTCTTAACCAACCTACTGCTCCTCGGTCAAACCCTGCCTTCATCATGACTCAGTGATCGAGGGCTTCCTCACCATAAAGTTGTATCCATTTAGTCTTTAATATCCGGTACGTTTCCTCAAGGCTTACTGGCAGTGTCTTCGTATTACCGATTACAGCCATAAAGTTTGAATCCCCGACCCATCTAGGCACTACATGTATATGAACGTGTTCTTCGATACCGGCTCCAGCAGCTCTACCAATATTGACTCCAACATTGAATCCTTCAGGGTTAAAAGCTTCGCGAAGCGTTCTCAATATTTTCTTCAACAATATTGTTATCTCCAAGAATTCCTCATCCGACAAGTCTTCTAAGCTTGGTACATGACGGTAGGGTACGATCATTACGTGCCCACTATTGTACGGGTAAGCATTTAGTACTATGAAAGCGTGTTTTCCGCGGTAAATTATATAGGCTTCATCATCTCTTCTACTAGGTATCTCGCATAGTATACATTTCTTTTTCTCTCTTTTAACAGTCGATTTGATATACTCGTACCTCCAGGGATTCCATAGTATATTATAGACTTGCTTATTCATCGCTCACACCCATTAGGAATTCTTTACTGCTTGAACGTACTCGGATTATAAATGGGTTATTATCTAGTGCTAGTGATACTACATAATACTGTCCATCCCATACAATACGGAATAACGGTTTTCCACAAGCAGTGATCACGGCTTCCCTTATCACTATTGAAAGATTACTTAGCTTATCCTTAACCCTCCTATACTTATACTCTACTTTCGGATTACAAATAACAATTACGTAGTCATTACCAGTATCCGTGGATAATTTGTAGCTTAAGGGAAGCCCCTTTACTCCATTAACTAATGATTTAACTAATGTTTTTAAGTTACGTGTCTTTCTAGATAAATTGACTACGCGTATCAAGGCGGTGTCATCTATGGGTTTTTCATCAATTATAATGATTGTTAAGATTATTTATAGCGTCCTCGTTCTAGGGTATTTTTCATGGCTGGATTTAAAATATAGGGATATCCCCGATAAGCTTGTATGGGGGAGTTTAGCCATTGCGTTCATCTTAACTGGGGTTGATTATAATGGTTTGATTGAAGAGTTTGATAAATATAGCCCTATTATTCTTTTGACATCTCTAATTGTTTCGATTATTATGGTTTTGTTAATGATTATACTATATTTTATGGATTATTTTGGTGGTGCTGATATCGTTGTTCTGAGTGAGCTACTCGTACTGTATCCTTTCTATGGTTTATACGAGTACTCGATATTCAAGCATGCTTGTATTATACACTTACCTGTACTGATAGTTTTACTCTTATATGCTACTCTATCGCTGTTATTGATCTTCGTTGCTCGAGGCTTATACGTTTTAATTAGATATTATGATCTACTTCCGAGGAAACTCTCCTTCCTACATAGGATCGCTTTATCGTTTATCGGTAGACCCGTCCGTATAAGGGATTATTTATCGATGAAACATTATTATCCCTTAGAAGTTTTCGAGAAAACTAGTGGGGGCGGGGTTAAGCGTAGATTTCGCTTTAGTTTTAGTATCAGCGAGGAATATTATGAGCACCAGGATCGTATTAGGAAATTATTGGAGAAGGGCTTGGTTAGCGCCGATGATTACATCTGGATTACTTATGGAATCCCCTTTATTGTTCCCGTGTTTATTGGTTTCCTCCTAGTCTTACTACTCGGCGATTATCCGGTTGTAGCATTGTTTGGTAGTTGTTGATTATTCTTCTAGATCCCTTATTCCTTCATCTGTTATGACGAATACAGCTTCTCCTTCCGGTAAGTGTGGAGCGTCAACTATTCTAGCTATTCGTTTATTACCCTTAGCTTTACGCAACTGCACCCTAATGCCCGGCGTATGTGCTAATACATGCCCGCCCACAGCTTGTGTTGGGTCACCGTAGAAGACGTCCGGTCTAGCCATTACCTGGTTAGTTACAACAACTGCTATGTTATATGCTTCTGCAAGTCTTACAAGCTGGTGTAAATGCTTGTTAAGCTTTTGCTGCCTCTCAGCTAGGTGTTCCCTACCCGGGTATTCGGCTCTGAAATGCCCGGTTACGGAGTCTATTATTACTAGTTTAACGTTGTTTTCAGGTACGAAGTTGAAGAGTTCTTCGACAATAGCCATCTGGTGATCACTATTATATGCTCTCTGCACGAATATATTCTCCATAACCTGATCCGGGTCTAAGCCTACTCCACGAGCCATCGCTTCAATTCTCTCCCAGCGGAATGTCCCCTCCGTATCGATGTAGACTGCTTTACCGTTAAGCCCACCCCTTTCCGGTGGTAACTGAACATTAACGCTTAACTGGTGACATATCTGTGTCTTTCCTGATCCAAACTCCCCGAAGAATTCTGTTATTGTTTTTGTTTCTATTCCTCCCCCTAGTAGGTCGTCGAGTGCTTTGCTACCAGTTGTTATTTTTCGGACGTTTAGTCTTTCAAGCTTGATCTCTTTTGCTGTCTTAAACCTTATTCCTAGGAGTTTTCTAGCGTTTTCAATGATTTTCTCCGCTGTTTTTGGCGGTATAGCCGCTTTTTCAGCTATTTCAGCTGCTCTAGCTACTACTATTGCCCATGGGGTTGTGTAGCCTGCTGCCTCTAGTTTATCCGCTATGCTTGGGGTTACTCCGGGTATGTCTCTTATGGATTTGATTTCTTTGGGCATATTCTTCCCCTAAAATTATCCTCTAGTTTATAAAGAGTTTTAACCCACTTATAAATACTTTCGGTGTACTACTCACATGTTCTAGATACGCACACTTCCACGTTATTAAACAATAATAAAATACCCTAATTCAATTTATATTAGTGCTGGGAAAAGCGTTTATGAATTAAATTGATTGGTGTATAGTATTGCTTAACATATCTGTTCAACTGGTTAGTATATCGGCTGAGAGACTTGTTGAAGCCCTCCCTCCTAAGATTAATTTTAATGTAAACTTATCCCTGCCCTCTGATAGACCCTATATGCAGGGGGGTAGGTTTATTATTCCATTTAGCTTCATGATAACTACTCTACCCCCGGTTGTGAATATTGCATTGAAGGGTAAAGTGTTCGTTATTAGTGATAGCAGGGATGAATTGAAGAGGCTTGAGAAGGATATTGGTAATAAAAAGATTCCCCCACAGATTGTTCAAGCCGTGTTTGTAAACATGCTTGCTGAGAGCATATTGTTAAGCAGATCTCTTGGGACACCGCCGCCAATACCTGGAATACCCGGCCTTCAACAACCGCCGGGCAAACCCGGTGAGAAACGTGGTGGACAAGGTCCTGGAACTATAATATAGCGTTGCTGGGTGGATGGTCTGGGTTGAGGCTCCTGCTTATACATACAAAATACTTTGAATATAGGGTTACGAAGAAAGCCTTAAAGAAAAACATCGAACACCCCGAAACGCCAAGAGAAGCCTCGTATGAAAACGTCCTAGTAGTCTTTACAACAATTGAAGAAGGAGACACCTATAATACTGTTAAGCAGGCAGTAGAAGAGATACTGAATGTTGCCCGACAAGTTAAGCCTTCAACCATACTCATATACCCATACGCCCACTTATCAAGCCATCTAGCAAAACCAGTAGACGCACTAAAAATCCTGGATAAACTCACAGAAGAACTAGATAAACAGGCAAGAATACCAGTTAGTAGAGCACCGTTCGGATACTATAAGGAGTTTAAACTACATTGCTACGGTCACCCGCTAGCAGAGCTATCAAAAACAATAATAGCTAAAGAAGAAATAGCAATTGAAAAATCATTTATTGTTGAAAACAATGAGCTTGTTGAAATAGACAATACTAAAGCTCGAGTCCTCCTAGACAAACTAGTAAATGAACAATTACTCCCAGATGAATTATTGAAACTAATGAGGAAATTCGGATACTCGGCAATTAATACGGCAGTTATATACCTACCACAATTTCATCGAATGTTAAAGATTATTAATGAAACGGTAAGATACATTATTCAAAAACATGGCTACCCCGAAGAAGCGTTTGTATACCAAATACCGCTAGAACCAATCCTCTCGAACATAAACACTAGTGAAGAAGTAAAGATGTATTATCAGGGATTATTAGATAGAGAAACCGTTGAGAAGTTAACGATTGGAAAGATAAGGGGAGTAGTCACTGAGTCGACAATAGTAGTTGAAGAAGCAAGTCCTAAACTGTCTAGTATTAATGGAAAAATTGATTTATTCAGTAATGTAGTTGAGAAAGCTTCTGGGTATTCATGGAA
>JALWZC010000071.1:16224-18251 GCA_027002875.1 Desulfurococcales archaeon | reverse complement strand
ATTATGATCGACGCGATCCCGTACTTGTTCATCCTCATCCACCGTTCTACGCGTATCATGGTAGCCTCGGCTTTTTCATCATCATTTTTCCCGATTATTTATTATAAATGTATCGTGTATTGTCAATGTAATTTATTGGAAATTTCAGTGTTATACATGGATTTTTCCAATAATATTATTAGACTATGATTCCGCTTTTGGGATTAATTAATTATCCATAGTCCCCACTAATAATTCCAATTAGAACTTGGGGAAAGGTGTGATCCATGTTCGTAAAATACCTTAAGTGTAGCAAGTGCGGTAGGATCTATAGTCTCGAAGAGAAACCGGTTATGTGTAAGAACAGGGATCTCGGCCGCCTCGACATAGTGTATAACTACGATGCTATAAGGGAAGCCGTCAAGCCTTCAACGCTTAAGGATCGGGAGCCGAGTATGTGGAGGTATATGGAGTTCCTACCATTACCGGACCAGTCTAAGAGGGTTAGCCTTGGTGAGGGTTGGACGCCGCTGTTAAAAGCTGAGAGGCTTGGCGAGAAGCTTGGGCTTAGGAATCTCTACTTGAAGGATGAAACACGTAATCCTACGGGGAGCTTTAAGGATCGATGTATGAGTGTATCAGTCAGCATGGCTAAATACTTTGGGTTTAAGCGGGCCGTTGTTGCTAGCAGTGGTAATGCCGCGGCGGCTTTAGCAGCTTATGGTGCTCGTGCAGGTATTGAAGTATACGCTTTCGTACCAGACTTCGCAGGCTATGGTAAGATTGCCCAGCTATTATTCTATGGTGCAAGGGTTTTCCGGGTAAGATGGACTGAAGCCGAGGATCCAACTGTTAAGATGATGCGCCTAGTAGCCGAGAAATACGGGTTCTACCCATCCCCCAGCTTCGGGCCCTTCAACCCATACCAGATCGAGGGGCCTAAGACCATATCAATGGAGATCGTTGAGCAGCTTGGCTGGAGGGTTCCAGACCAAGTATTCGTACCAACCGGTGCCGCGAGCCTATTAACAGGTGTCTATAACGGGTTCAGGGACTGGAACATTGTGGGATGGATCAATAAGTATCCACGACTGGTAGCCGTACAGCCCGAGGGGAACCACCCGTTTGTTAGGGCTTGGATGGAGCGCGCCGATCCAGACAAGATCAGGCCCTGGGAGAAGCCGCCTGAAACGATAGCAACCGGATTAGAAGACACATATCCATGGGATGGAGACGCTGGGCTAAGAGCACTATACAACACGGACGGCTACGGCGTAGTAGTAAGCGATGAGGAAATACTAGAAGCGATGAAGCTACTAGCAAGCATGGAGGGAATATTCGCGGAACCAAGCGGTGCAGCAGGACTAGCAGGGTTGATCAAAGCGTTAAACGATGGTAAAATAGACAGGGACGAGGAAATAGTAGTCCTAGTAACCGGCCACGGACTAAAAGACCCAGACATAGTAAAGAAAACAGCTGGAGACGCGCCAACGATAAACCCAGACCCAGAAGAATTCATAAAAACAGCAAGACAATACTACAAAGCAAACCTATAAAACAAAACCCCTCATATTTTTCCACTCCTCCCTTTCTATTTAAAGCATTCAATAATAGTTAAACAAAAATACAAGGAAGCAGCAACTAGAAATATTATCGGGGATGAAGAACTTTGCCCTCACCGAACCCTATAAGCAGGTGAGGATAGAGGCCGCGCACAGACCCCTCCCCGATCAACTATTCCTAGTAATTAGAAGTAGCCTATCAGTCCGGATCCGGTCTCATGATCATATAAGTGTTAATAATCGAAATACTGACAGAAAAGATAATATCGGTAGGAAAGCTGCTTAGAAAATTATGGGAATGTTGAATAAAATAGCAAAATAATTTAGAGTTCTCCGCAAAATGATAGACACGGAATCTTAGTTAGAATATACCAGCCGGTCTAACCCTTTTGTTAAGACATGTTTTTAATAACGAGTTGGAATATATTTTCTGGGTAGATATTATGAGTATTGTTCCAGATGATTTTAAATTTACTAGTAGTGGAG
>JALWZC010000071.1:0-16214 GCA_027002875.1 Desulfurococcales archaeon | reverse complement strand
AAACGTGTTATTGTCATACCAAAGCCGATAGCAGAAGCTGTAAAGATCGAGGAAGGACAGCGGGTTAGAATCATTGCCTCTGGGGATAAAATTATAATTGAACCGGTTCGGGACGCGATATGGCTAGCCCTCTACGGTAAAAAAATAGGCAGGATAACTCCTGAAGAATTAGAGGAGGAGAGCCTGCGTGAACAGGAGAAGCTCGCGGAGAGACAATAAGATACTCCTTGACACGTCGTTTCTTCTACCAATCCTAGGCTTTGAGACTTCGCAGAGGATCATGAAAGTGTACCGGAAAATTGTAGGATACGAATTATTCTACAGCGATCTAAGCATATTGGAAGCCTTGTGGAAAGCATTAAAAGTAGTAAAGGGGACGGATGAGGAGATTTCAAGAATTAAGGGTGGTATAACCGCAATAGAAAAGACATTGAAATATGTCAATATAAATGGAGACGCTGTAGCTAATGCTGTTAAGATGTACAAGCTTGGGCATAAAGATATGATTGATAACATACTTTACTCCATTTCTTACATGAGAAACCTGAAATTTCTAACAGTTGACGGGGACCTCGTAAGATTCCTTGAAAAACACAATCTACCCAGGAATATTATTATTACACCGGAAGAATTAGAATAATATTCAATCATGGAACACTGCATGTTATAGTGTGGGGGAGTTTGTCGAAAAACTTAAATCATACGGCATCCTTGTCTAATTACACATTGTACTAGTATTCAAACGGGTTTCGCGTGAGGCGTTGTTGTTTTGTCTCAACTACTGGGTTATTCTTTGTTAATTACAGGCTTAATCCTATTAGCCCTGGGTGCTTCGCTGTTAGCCCTAGATCCTCCACGCACTATAACCTACTCGAGAACTTTAAGCATACCACATATTAGCTATAAGACGCTTAAACCTGGTATCCACAATTACACGGAGTTCCGTAATATTGATAGTTTCCACCAGCCAGTAAATCTACCGGGCGAGAAGACCATCGAGCTAAACGTACAAAGCATGCTGGAGGGTAACTATACGGTTATCATGCCTAGGCTGATTATGGGTTTTGAAGGCTTCCTAAATATTGATGGTAAACAGTACATAAACGTTACTATTAAGGGATTAATAAATAATAGATCTGTTTTGATCGACCACATATACATACCGATCAACCCCACCGAGCTACCGGTGACGCCTACACCATATACCACGGTTATGTATGTTGGAGAAAGCGGTTATTCATTTAAAGCAGCACAAGAAACGGGTACTGTGTCAATCAATATGTTTACTAGTGATAAGGGATACCTAAAAGCTAGTGCTTATAGGACTGGTGAGGGTAAAATCAAGGTAGAACTACACTCTTCAATATTCGGTTTCCCAGTACCACGGAACACTTCCAGGATCATCATAATAATTGAAAGCAACGCAACAGGTGAAATATACATGTTGGCCCGTACATTGTACGAATTAGTTTATACTTACTACTTAGATAAGCCCGAGTACATCCCTGTTACGAATTATCAATTCTCAACTATAACGACGAGTATTTTCCATCCCGGGAGTCTCGTAGAATCGATAATACTGTTAATAATAGGTTTAGCATTGATACAAATATCCCTAATAGCCTTCACAACTAGTAAGGAAGGGGGGAGTGTCGGGTATAATAGTTAGCTAGGAGAGTATTATCTTAGTGGTGTCTATGCGGTCCCTCGTACCTCCTGGTCTCCTCTACTAGATGATCAATTATTTCTAGGAGTATCTTCAGCCCGGTCTCAACCGCATCCGGTGATCCGGGTAGTACTGCTACCGGTACACCATCGTATAGGATGTATAGCCCAGCCCGGCTAGTTATTGCTCGGTAACCTATTGATCTATATGATTCGTAGCGGAATATTTCGCCGAAACCGGGGAGTTTCCGCCAAGCAACATTCTCTACAACATCAATAGTAATATCCCTCGGACTAGGCCCAGTGCCACCGATCAATAATACCGCGTCAGCAATGCCCGAGGCCTCCCTCAAAGCTTTAAGGATAAGCTTAGGATCATTGGGAACAATAATTTTCCCGATAACCTTATACCCCCTTCTACCTAGGATTAGCCGGGCTTTCTCACCACTAACATCCTCCTTCGAACCACTATAAACCGAATCACTCACAACAATGATTGAAAACGAAATCGTCAATGCATCAATCACCCTCCCTAAATTGCTCTGCTAGTTTCAGTCAAAAATATGATCTGTTGTTTTCGTTTAAAAAATGATATTTTATAATGTTAGAGGACGGTGGATAAATACTTGTATGAGCGCATGATTTTTTCGCGTGCTTTCTCTATTACTATTTTCAGTGATTCTTCGTCTGGTTCCGATAGTTTTAGGTAACCAGTATTAGAAGCCTCTCTAACGATCTTATCGGCTAGCTTCGTCCTTGTTATTAGTAGTGTAAATCCTGGTTTTAGTGCTTTACCAGCCGATAAGTCCGCGAAAAGCCCCGTATAGTCCGGACATGTTAGGCATCCATGCTGTAAATGGAATAATGCATCTCTGATAGGTATACGTATCTCGCCCCTGACATGTTTAACAACTAGTTCATCCCCATTAATTGATATATTCTCTATTTCATCGGGGGATACGTGGTAGCTCTTCTTAATATAGTTGAGGAAGCTTTCAACAGCGAATGTTCCCATGCAGAAAAGACTAATGATTAAATATATTTTCTTGCTGAAATCGCTCTCCATTAATGGAAACATTTTAACTTGCCTAAGAAACTGGGCTTGACATGGAAGTCCTACGAAGGCAACTCTTCCAACATCCATACTGGTTAGTTTTTCGCGGAGACCCAGCGTATAAGGAACGATGCTCCACTTCGGGCCTGTTGCTTCCAGTATTTCCTCGGGTGTTTTAGCAATTATTGTTTCACCGTATAAGCCCTTCTTCCTCCTAGCAACTACTACGGCGTCGACTACTCCGTGCTCGACAAGGTATAGTAGGATCGATGTTACTGCTCCACCACCCTTATAGTCTGGGCCAAGCTTCCTCTTTACGCGTTCATCCGCTGTCTGGGCTAGGTAGATCCCCGTATAGTATCCAAGCGGGTTCTCCGGATCAATTACTACTGGTTGATAAGCCATAAGGGTCCTACACCCCGCTGATCCTGGATAAAGAAGAGGCTTTCTGGAGTAAACGAGACCTCTGGATAAGGATTTGGGAGAATCTTGGACACCTGACGGTACATGTTCCGCATCGTATGCATTTCTCAGGGATAAGATCGGGGCGGTTATCTATCATTTGAAGCGCATTAGTCGGACAGGAGAGGACGCAGGCTCCGCAGCCTACGCATAGACCGTTTAGAACAACTTCATCCATTAAATCGAATCCACTCAGCTTAGGATTCAGGGCTACAGCCCGGAACAAGTCTAGGAAATACCCCTTCCCCCGGCGTATACAGTTTAGTAGTGATATAAGCATTTGGGGTGCGGGGGGACAACCCGGTATTGCATAGTCTACCCTGACTACCCGGGAAATAGGTGCATAAACCCTGTGTTCGGGCCTAGGCTCCTGCCCGCCTCTCGCGTAAAGGATTATTCCTCCAACGCTTGCACATGATCCATACGCGATTAATACCCTGCTATTTTTCCTTATTTTCTTTAATTCTTCTACGTGTTTAGGACTGTTAATACAGATCGGCCCGGTTACTACCGCGTAATCGTACTCCCTGTCCAGGTCGACCTTGCCTAGACACTTCGTATAGACATCGGCGATATTAATTAGCTGAGGGTATACCCTCATAATGCTTAGTGGGCAGCCTTCGCAGCCTCCTAGATCGTATATTAGTATCGTGGGCTTACTCATTTTTATCAACCTCTACTACGTGTGTTGCACAGGGTATGCACGGATCATATATTCTCGGGACTAGGTCGGCAATACTTGAGGGAAGCCCTTTAACGCCTATCTCCATGTGGGGTATATTGAACATCGTAGGTACAATGATCTTGTAGTCGCTTACCCTGCCGTTATCGTCTAGTTCAACCCTATGTATTAATATTCCACGGGGGGCCTCGTATACACCTAGTCCCTTACCGGGCCTATAAGTTAAGAGCTTCGTGGAAGACTCATCATGTGGATCGATTCTTTCGAGTAGCCTGTTTATTTGGAGTACGTCTATTTCTACTTCCATGAACCTTGCTAGCTGTAGATCCCAGAGTGTCTTTCCATCGAAACCCTTATATATGCTGAGCCTGGCTCGAGGACCGACCTCAACAATCCTGTCCTCGTATAGAGCTATCATACTAGTATTTTCCTCCGCCTCCTTCGGTAGATTGCCGCCCCTATACTCCTCGTACCTGACGACCCTTATCTTCGAAGGATTAATGTTAAATCGATCACCATAGAATAGATGGGTAGCCAGCATTTCCGGATAATACTCCTTTTCAAGTAACGGCTTAATTCGGGGAGACTCGAGTGCTTTTCTCTCAACGTCTTCTCTCAACGCTACGAATTCTTCATTAAACTTCTCCAGCTCATCCGTTATCTTCACGATTACTTTATCGCTAGGTGTCTTCGCTACACCGCCTATTACAAGGTAGGGTGGATGAGTTGGTGCACCTCCGAGTATTCCAAGTAGTTCCGTAGCCTTGTTATAAAGCTTAATCGTTTTAACCGTGAAGCCTAGGAGTTCATCTCTAGGATAAATATCGGGTAGGAGGAGGGTTAGGTGTAGTAGGTGGCTTTGAATCCTGTTAATTAAACCAATTGCTTCCCTTAGCAGCCTACCATTACGGGGAGGGGATATACCCATAGCGTCCTCAAAAGCCTCAGTAGAAGCAATACCGTGCGCGGCGTGACATATACCGCAAATCCTCATAACAGCATTAACTACGAAGACAGGATTCTTCCCACGGACTAGTTTCTCGAAACCCCTAACCGGGGCCTTCGATACAAAATAGGCATCACTAGCCACTCCATTACTTGCAAAGACTATGAATACGGCTTCACCACCAATCCTATCCAAAACTTGTCTCTGCATGGTTGTCAAAGCATTATCGACCAAGCCGCAGGTACCCTCAGATATTCATTCGATTTTAAACTATGCATTATATTCCATATTAAGGATGGTTTTAGGAAAACCTAACAGTACGGAGATATTTGCTTGGAAAATAAAGTTTCATTGGTAATAGGCTTTTCCTGATCAGACTACTTTAAGCTTTGGGAGCTTCATTATTTCGAGTAGCTCTTTCAGTATGATCATTGTTAGTGCTACAAGTATTAGCCTAATAATCCTCTTATCCCTATCCTTCTCCGATAATACTGGTAGTTCTTCGTAGAACTTGTTAGCCTTCATACAAATATCCATAGCTTTCTCCAACAACTTATTAGTCTCCAATGACTCCTCAACCGTTAACAGTGTCTCCTGGTATCCCAGCAGTGATTCAAGTAGCTCTTTCTCGCTCTTCTCCAAGAATACCTCCTTTATAGAGCTCAGCTTATCGATCAAATCCCTCCCAATCTCTTCCAGGTGTTCGAGGGGTTCATAGCCATAGTGTTTCCGGAGTATGCTTTGAAGCCTCACATAGGTGTATAGTATCCATGAACCCTCGAGGTGCTCCTGGAGCTTTGAGGGGTCGAAGGCCAGCGTCTTCCTCGGATCAATGCTTAAAAGTAATGCCCGAGTATTCGCTACTGCTAGTTTCTCAGCCGTAGACTGGAACTCCTCGATGTTCTCGATACGGTATTTTAAACCTCCAACTCCACGGATCTTATTCTCCAAGTAGTCGCGTACAACTACTTCCACGTAGTCATCTATTAACTCGTCCAACGTGTAGATACGTCCTCTTCTACTACTCATCGAGAATCCTTTAAGATTAACCATTTCATAATCTAAATGTACTAGTTTCTCAGCATATTCGTGATAGCCTAGGAGGTGTAGTGCTGCTTTAACCTGTTTCTGCTCCCTAGCCTGTTCGTGGGCGATAACGTTGTATACTTTCTCAGCCCCCAGTTTCTCGAACTTGTAGATGCTGTAGGCTACATCCCTAGTACCGTAGAGGGTTGTACCATCACTACGCCTTAACACGAATCTACCCGGCTCCTCCCCGCCGAACAGTTTCCTAACATAATCGTCTTCTCTAGCGGCTTTATCCAAGTCTAGTATTACGGCGTTATCCTCTAATACTACGTAGGGCGTGCTCAGCGCTCTTTCTAATACGTGCCTCGTCAAGCCGCGGATCTCCCTGCTACTCTCCCAGTCGTACTCGTCGAATACAACGCCGATCCTTCCAAGTGTCTCCCGGAACCCCTCTAGTACGTCGCTAGCGGTTTTACGGAAAAGCTCTGATACAATAGGATCTTCCTCCTCGTACTTCCTCATCAGCTCGCCGATAGCTTCCTCAGCGATTAACGGATCGATTATCTCCTCTGAGAGAACACCGTATACGCTTGGCTCAAGTATTCTAAGCCTATTCTCTGCTTCAACATACTCCATATACTCCCTGTAGTCTTCTAGGAAACCGCTTGTTTCCCGGCGGAACCAGTCCGCAATCTCCATTAAATCCTTGGATTCTTCATCGCTAAGCCTCTTCAAAGTCTTCGCTAAGAGCCTATCTAGTTTACGGATTATCTGGTACAAGTCATGGATGTATCTCTTCTTCCATGAAGCGTTCTTGAAGGATACGTGTAGCTCGTAGATCGGTGCTAGCCCATTAACCTCGTATAATCCCAGTAGTTTCTCGGCTGCATCACTTATAACGTCATGGATCCTAGCCGCTTCTTCCACGAGCTTCTTCTCCAGTTTACCCTTCTCGATCAATATATTCGTTAACGCATATACGATCCCGTACCAGTGGTCGATTTTCCTATCCGGGCTCGGCTCGACACCGTTCCTGGAGAGCAGTGATACGCCATAGACTAGTACGGCTACCTGCCTACCCATATCGTCAACGTAGAAGTGCTCCCTAACATCATACCCGAGCTTCCTCAGCAGGTTTGCGAACGTGCTACCTATAACCGTGTTCCGGCCGCTTCCAACATGTAGTGGATGTATTGGGTTTGCACTAGTATGCTCGACGACAACCCTCCTACCCCTCCCCCTACTCTTCAACTCTTCGAATAATCTCCCGGTTAGGACGTAATCTGCGTAATCCCTAAAGATCCTTGAATAATCGATCCAAATATTCAAGTATCCATTAGTGAACTCGGCTTTCACAATATAGCATCTATCCCTATAATCCGAAGTCATAAGTGCTTCTACGACTCCTCTGCCGAAAACGCTCCACTCATCCCTCGGGAGCTTCTTCCGGTGTAGTATGTAGTGCAGTGCAACGCCGTAATCCCCGAGCTCCGGGCTGGGTGTTGGGGATATTTTAAGCTTTAACTTGTTGAACAGATCCCTGATCTCTTCCCTACTAATACCCGCTGCCCTGCTTAGCGAATATGTTAGCGCCTCGATCAAGCACTCCTTAATACCCGTGATCAAAATACATCACCCACTCTGCTCTACTGAAAGCTTGAACGGTGAAGGGAATAAATCCCTTAAACTAACAATTATTCTCTCACCGCTCTTAACGCTATACATTACAATCCATGCATCAGGATTAAACTCCGCGATCACCTGTCTGCAGGCCCCACATGGTGGAATCGGCTTCTCCAGATCCGTTGCGATCGCTACTATTAGGGGCTTCCTCTCCCCATCAGTGATCATAGCTGATACAGCTGATCTCTCGGCACAGATCGTTAGGCCGTAGCTGCTGTTTTCAACGTTTACACCACGATAGATCCTCCCATTGCTCCCCAGGATCGCGGAGGCTACGTGAACCCCGCTGTACGGCGCATAACTGTTCCCCAATACTTTAACGGCTTCGCTTATTAACATATTAACCACTTCATCTCCAGGCTCTGCTTGGGACATGGCTAATCACAAGTGATTAATTTATAACAGGTAAACATTAACCTGTTCACCCTCCATGAAACCCTCAGTATTCTCCGGTATAACAATGTAACCATTAGATTTTACGAGGCTTGAGAGTATACCGCTACCCTTCAACATGTAGGGTTCAGCAACTAGTTTACCATTCTCCTCCCAGACTTTAACACGGATATAGCTACGATAACCTACAACATTAGGCAGTTTAACCTTTAAAACAGCTTTAACCATCGGCTTAGCTGGCTCCTCTAAGCCTAGGACACGGTATATTACTGGTTTAACAAGTGCTTCTAGACCTGTCCACGCAGCTACGGGGTACCCGGATAATAGGAAAACCGGCTTACCATTGATCAACCCTATACTAGTAGGCCTGCCTGGCCTCATCGCGACTCCTCTAACAATCCATTCGCCGAGATCCTCAACGATATCCCGGACGAGGTCTCCTTCACTAACACTAGTACCCCCAGTAGTAATGACTACGTGGTTATCCTGTAGGGCCCTGGTTAAAGCTTCCTTTAATAAACCAGTATCGTCGTGGAATACTCCGTAATAATACACTTTGGTGAAACCCATTGATTCCAGGGTCTTCCATACTAGGTAGCCGGTGGAATTGTAGAGGCCGCTACCTTTTAGCGGGTTCCCTGGCTCGTAGACTTCGGAGCCGGTAACGATTAAACCAATCCTCAGGGGCTCATAGACTTCTACCTCCCCGACCCCGTTAGCAGCTATGATCCCTATATCCCAGGGTTTAAGGATCCTTGGAGCTTTCAACAATAATTCTCCACGATGGAAGTCCTCGGCTCTACGTGAAACATTACCATACTTCGGGACCGGACGGTAGACTTCTACCTCGTCATTAATCCTATGGGTATCTTCATACATTACGACTGCATCACTACCCGGTGGGAGGGGGGCGCCGGTATGTATCTCGACTGCCTCGCCGGGCCCCACGGCGTACTGGGAGGGGTCATCCCCGGGCTTGATCAAGCCCTTAACGCGGAGCACTGCAGGGTTGTTAATCGATGCACCAACGAGATCAATGCTTCGAACAGCGTATCCATCAACACTAGCCCTATCAAAACGAGGCTGATCAATAACAGCGTGGAAATCCCTAGCAAGGATCAATCCATAAGCATCAATAATTTCAACCCTACGAACACCAAGACTAATACTGATCATCCTGGAAGCTTTTTCAAAGGCTTCAGGTATGCTCGTCAATGATCCCAGTAGTTTAGGCATTAAACACCACCGATGAATAAACGATCAATACGCCGCATAAGAGCTTCACACATTATAAATTCTATTATTCTGGGACATATATTACTTGTAGGCGGGAATCCTAGGGCTATATACTACCTTAACGAGTGATTGTACTGGTAGGGCTTATAGTGGGAAAGGTTTATTTTAATTCTTTAATGAATTAATCCGCGGTCCCACAGATTTATTAGTTTCCCATAGTATAAGTAATCCGGGAAAGGAATGATAGTGGTGATTGATTAATTGCCGCTTATAGTTGAGGATTTATCTGTAGCCGTTGATTCTAAGAGGATACTTGATGATATAAGTTTAAGAGTGGATCGTGGAGAGCTACTAGTAATCATGGGTCCCAACGGTAGCGGTAAGACTAGCCTAGCACTAACCATCATGGGCCATCCATCCTATAGGGTTTTGAAGGGACGGATCATTATTGACGGTGAAGACGTAACGGATAAACCGCCGGACTACCGGGCTCTTAAAGGATTATTCCTATTATTCCAGAACCCCGTCGAGATCCCTGGTGTTAACCTTAAATCCCTCCTAAGAGCCGCGTTGAATAAGAGGATGGGTAAGACTGATCTAACAGAACCAGTCCCGGGATTAGAGGAGAAGCTGGTTGCTGAAGCTAAAATGCTTGGGCTTAGCGAGGAGCACTTGGAGAGGGATATTAACGTCGGGTTTAGCGGTGGTGAGAAGAAGCGTAGCGAGCTATTACAGGCAAAGATCCTTAGGCCCCGCTACGTTATCATGGATGAACCGGATAGCGGGTTGGATGTTGATGGTGTTAGGATGGTTGCAGATATAATCAGGGAGCTCATCAGTACTGGGAACGCTGTAGTATTAATCACTCATTATCCCAGGGTTCTAGAATACGTTGAGCCCAGCAGGGTCGTAGTAATCCATAAGGGTAGGATTGTAGCAACAGGCGGTAGGGAGCTCGTCGATAAGATAAACGTTGAGGGTTATAAGTGGCTGGGTGAAGCCGAGAATGGCGGGAGCGGTTGAGTTATCCGAGATACTCGAGCACCCCGAGTACATGGAGCCTATACCCTATAGGCGGGAAATAGAGATCCGTGGAAGGATTTCGAGGAGCCTGGTCGAGGAGATTAGCAGGGCTAAGAAGGAGCCCGAATGGATGCTCAGGCTCCGCTTAAGGGCGCTGGAAGCCTTCGAGAAGCTTCCAGCCCCCAAATGGATCTATGGTATAGAGTCTATTGATCTAGACGAGATAACAACGTACTACGTTAAACCAGTCGAGAAACCCGTCGAAGACTGGGACCAGCTTCCAAGTGAGATTAGGAGTATTTATGAGAAACTCGGATTACCGGAGTTTTATGCTAAATACCTAGCAGGCTTATCCACTGTTCTTGATAGTGAAACCGTTTATTCATCGATGAAGAAGGTTTTGGAGAAGCTTGGAGTAATAATGATACCGATGGAGGAAGCTGTTAGGAAGTACCCTGGTCTAGTTAAGAAGTACTTCTCAAGGATCTACCCGTTAATGGAGCATAAGTTCTCAGCCCTACACTACGCTTTGTGGAGTGGGGGAGTATTCGTATACGTTCCTAAAAATGTAAGAGTACCCTACCCGATAGAAGCATTCTTCTATGTTGGATCTGAGCTTGAAGGGCAGTTCGAGCATACTCTAATAGTAGCAGATGAGGGATCAGAGCTGACGTTTATCGAGGGCTGTAGTGCTCCACGATTCAAGAAGTATAGTTTCCACGATGGAATGGTTGAACTATACGCTCACAGGAGCTCTCGGATAAGCTTCATAACCGTGCAGAACTGGAGCCGGAATATTATAAACTTCAATAATAAGCGTGGAGTAGCGGAGGAGAACGCCTATATTGAGTGGTTGGAGGGGAGTATTGGAAGCAAGTACACGGTAACATATCCATCAACAATACTCCGAGGAGAAGGATCGGGTACGTCGAGCATAGTTGTAGGAATAGCGAACGGCCCCTACATCAAGGATACTGGTTCAAAAGTAATACATGCTGCACCGAATACTAGGAGCAGGATCATATCGAAGAGTATCAGTAGTAGGGGAGGAGTAAACATCTACCGTGGAATGGTGCAGGTAAACCGGGGGGCAAGGTATAGCCGTAGCCATGTACAATGCGATAGCTTAATACTGGATGGGAAGAGTAAAGCCTACACATACCCGATCATACACATAATGGATAACACGGCTGATGTAGGGCATGAAGCAACAACCGGGAGAAT
The DNA here is from genome assembly GCA_027002875.1 of Desulfurococcales archaeon. Taxonomy (GTDB): domain Archaea; phylum Thermoproteota; class Thermoprotei_A; order Sulfolobales; family Desulfurococcaceae; genus WAON01. Next base: position 4,817 of record JALWZC010000071.1, on the reverse strand, counting down.
AAACCCCGAACAACTATACTATCTACAGACAAGAGGGCTCAGCGAAGACCAGGCTAAGAGCCTGATCGTCCTGGGCTATATTAGGGATATCCTACGCGGCCTACCATTAGAGTACGTTGCAATGCTCAGCAGGGTTATACAGTTAGAATTTGAGAGGATTGGAGGTGTCGGCTAGTTGATCCCTAGGGAAATACTCGAGAAACCCTATCAGCCCTATGGGGATTCCCCAACGATTAAATCCTACACCTTGTGGAGCCTTTACGATGAATACTACAAGGAACTGGCTAGGGGCGAAATAGGTATTGGCGGGGACTCACCGGTTCCAGAGGGCTACGATGTAGTGCTCGCCGGCACCGGGATCATGTCTACTAAGTTTAATGTTTCAAAGACACAGCCGTTGGGAATAATTAACCCAAGAGCTAGTAAACCATTAGAAATACACTACTACCTATTAAGAAATGCTTACAGGTTAACCCTGTCAAACACTAGTATCCGGGTAGCATCTACAATCCCGGATCAAAAATCTATTACGCCTCAACACCTAGTAGTCAACGTGTCCGGTAAGACGAGCATATTACTCGATATATTAGGCGATTCTTCTAGGAGTCTTAGGAGCCTAGTAGTTGAAGTCAACGTTGAACCAAACAGTATCTTAGACCTCGTAGTAATCGCCCGGGACACGCTGTTTGCTCCTAGCCTTATCGTTGTCGGCGTTAGGGGTGAAGAATACTCAACGATTAAGACGACGTATTATGTGAGGCCCGGAGTTATGACGCGGCTAGAGATCAAGGAACTCCTCGATGGTAGAGGGGCTGAAGCATATACTCGGGGAATAGTTGTTTCGAGGAATAATGAGAGGCTGGACAACATCGTAGACCTCATCAACCGCGGAGCGGACACGTATTCACATCATCTATTCACAGCGCTCTTATATGGTGACTCTATAGTTGCACAGCGTGGTACCGGGAAAATAGCGTCTTCAGCAGTTAATGCCGGGGTAGAATATTATAGTGAGGGATTAATTCGGTCTCCAAACGCGTTATTCATCGGGCAGCCCCGCCTCGAGATAGATACTGGAAATGTTAGAGTAGCGAGGCATGCAGCGCGTAACACCCATATATTGCCCGAGCAGGTATTCTACCTGCAGACTAGGGGTATCGATAGGATGAGGGCTGAACTTATGATTACTGAGGGCTTCCTGCTTAGAGGGATTATTAGCCGGTATGCGGAGGAGGTTATCAAGCCCCTCATAGTAGGGGAGCTTAGAAAAACGATTAATCCCTAATTCTTATCCCTTAAGGACGCCTCCCTTCAAAGACTTAACCCATCCCGGATCTATTTCTTCTAGGAACCTGTCTAGGAGTTTAACAGCATTAACTACATCGTTCAAATCTAACAGCTCGATCGGGCTGTGTATGTATCTTGTAGGTATGCTTAATGCACCCGTCGGGACTCCTGCCTTGGTTAACTGTATTATTGCTGCATCAGTAGTACCACCGGTTAATACCTCGTACTGGTAGGGTATTCCGTGTTTATCAGCGGTCTCGGCTAGCTTAGACCTAATCCTTGGATCAACTATTATGCCGGAACCTGATCTACCATCCATAACCTTTATAGCAGGCCCCTTACCTAGCTGGGTGATCCAGCTGTCCTCCCCTACGCCGGGTATGTCGCTTGCAATAGTTGTGTCGAGGGCTAATCCTAGATCAGGTCCTATAGCATAGGCGGATGTACGGGCCCCCTTGAGCCCTACTTCTTCCTGAACGGTTGCAACAGCGTATACGTCTAGACGTGTTTCGCCTAGGTTTTTCAATGCTTCAACCATAACCGTTACTCCAACCTTATTATCGAAAGCCCTGCCCGTAACCCTATCACCACTGCCCAGCCTTGCAACGTCTCGATCCATTACGATTACTGATCCAACCCTAACCCCCAGCTTCTCGGCTTCCTCCCGGCTCTTAACGCCTATATCTACGAACAAGTTCTTGATCGGTATAACCTGCTTCTGCTCCTCAGGCTTCATAATGTGGGGTGGCTTAGACCCTATAACACCCTTAACGATTCCACCATTAACCGTTAATACCTGAACCCTCTGCCCAGGTAGTATTATATCGCTCCAGCCACCTATCGGGGTGATCCTTAGGAACCCTTTCTTATCAATATGTTTAACCATCAATGCTATCTCATCCATGTGGGCGGCGATCATTACTTTTCCTTCACCAGCCCCCTTCCGGAGAGCAATCAGGTTTCCCATCGAGTCAACCACGACTCTATCAGCATAGTCCTTAACCATACTATAAATTATCCCGCGAATCCTGTCCTCGTGGCCGCTTGGAGAAGGGGTTTCGGCTAATACTTTAAGAGTACTATACACGGATTCCTTTAAGCCATTACTACTCAACATGTTACACCGGGTAAACAAATACCTGTTCAAAGGATAATTAATTATTCCCAGGGCAGCAGGTGTGGGGAACTATTAACTATGTAGGCTCGATCATTATAGCCGATACCGGGCAAGCATCAACGGCTTCCTCTGCACAGTGTAGGAGGCTCTCAGGTATGATACCTATTGATACCGTGTCATCAGTTTTCACATTATATCTCGGCTTAATACTGCATTTTCCATCCCCGCTGCTTAGCATGAATATTTCTGGGCAGTGGTTTTCGGCTACTTCACAGCCGATACAGGCAACTCTATCAATTATTATCCTATACCTTGCCGGCAAGCCATTTCATACCTCCATGATTCTTTTTACACACCAGCGAATTTCTATTCTATGAGAAGTTATTTATACCGTGGGTAAATAGATTATGTATCATAGGACCAGCTTGTTCCATTGGTGATGAATAATTGAAGGCAGTTGATCCCGTTATTGCATCTGTTATTATTATAGCTGTAGCTATTTCTTTATCGATTGCTGTTGCTTTATGGATGAATGGTATGGTGGGTGGTGCAACTAGCGTCGAGAAATTGGAGATTGTTTCAAGCTATGCAAAACTATACGTTAATAAGACATCTCTTAAACAATTGTTCAACGCTACATTGATCATTGATAATAAGGGATCTAAGCCTGCAACCATCGACTCAGTCTTCATCAACGGTAAACCATATACATCCTATGGTTCAAGCGTAAACTTAACAAGACAGTTACCGGTAACTGTGGATCCCGGAGGGAGGATTACGATTAGCGTGCTAATGGATACTCGAAGCTTCCACCATGGACAGATGATTACTATAGAAATACACACTGCCTCAGGGGGTACTTATCCAACCACGCTAACACTTCCCTAAACACTTCACGCTGTCAAACCCAGATAAGCTAATAGTTTTATTGATAAGTATTCTATTAATGATCTCTACTGCTTTCCCAGGAGATACTTTACAAGTAGTATAATAAACTCTGGCGAAGTCCCCCGTTATCATTAATCTCCCTATAATCCCTCGATCAATCCTGCACCCTATCAATACTAGGGTGTGTGAATGTAGGTGAACCAGTAGGCGATCAATTCTTACAGCCTTATAATCCGAGCCATTAATCCTCAATACATACTCATCAGTTAAAGATGGCTTATCCCTAAGCGCTAACAGGATCGTGTAATTGTCTATGCTGGCGGTATGGGTAACTATTATTATAGTATCTGCGGAGTACTCGTAGCTGAGATGGACTGTGTCTAGAGGATATAGTTTAACACGGCCGTTGTTAACACGGAGCCCCGGGATAAACGATAATGTTATTACATCGCCGCTAATTACTCCGCGGCTAATATTGTGGGAGGAGTAGAAAGTCATCACTGCTATGGAGAACAGTAATGCGATGACGAGGAGATACTTTACCGGCTCATCCATAGCTGAATCCCTCGTTTTTAACTGCTAGCCGGGTTTGACTGTTTTTGTCAATCTTATCTTTTATAATTGTTGTTAAATAATCATTTAACTAGAGTTTGGCTTGGATGTATTCAGCCTATTTTTGTATTGTGTGGTGTATCCCGGATTGGCTAGGAAGAGTGGTTATAGGAGCCGGTTGCTCATTATCGCTGAGATACTTTCATATATTAACGAGACGGGTGAGACCCGTAAAACCCGTATACTCTACGCTTCAAACCTAAACACGCGTTCACTCATGAAGTTCCTAGAATACCTTAAAGACATAGGTGCTGTTAATGAAAGAGTTGATGATGAGGGTAATTTATGGTATAGCTTAACCCTTAAAGGCAGGAGACTATTGGAGATGATTAATGCAGTCTATGAATACCTAGAATCGACTGATCCGTTATCCAATGGCTACCTCGAGAAAGCAGTGAGGGCTGTTAGGGATAAGTGGGGGGATAGGGTTTTAAGCGTGTACACTACGAGGATTACCGGTAAGTCCCAGATGGATTATCAGGTTGAAGTATTACATGGGGGTAAAAACGACTATGCCGTAGTATTTATGAGTAGGAGATCATACCATAATAGGTCTGTTTGCATTGGTTTACTACTATTACTGGATACTGAGCTTAAAGCAGTCATATTCGTTGAGGATCCCGTTATGAAGAGTATTGTAGAAGATTTATTGACAAGCAGTAATATTTCAAGCGAACGATTCGTAATCATCGAATAAATAATATCTGGACACTATAGCCTATAGCATGATAAGTGCTGGTACCGGGATTTTAGACTAGTTTACGTGTTAGGAGATACAGTAGATTTATATCTGTCAATTCTATTTGATCAATATTTATGTAGACAAGTGTTTTGGAGTTGTAAAATGGTATGAATGCCTTATCCCGTACAGGCTGGGCTATTATTATCATAGTCATCGTATTATTAGCAATTG
>JALWZC010000070.1:2598-5610 GCA_027002875.1 Desulfurococcales archaeon | reverse complement strand
CTCAACCTATCTCGAATGGAGCCCGCTTGGTAAATACGTTGCTTTAAACATACCAGTAATGATCAATATGACGGCTTCCCCGGGAGACGAAGTCGACGTATTACTAGTAATATATGATTACCCATGGAGATCTGAGGGAAGATACCTATACAGCCCAGATACAGGTGAACTATGCATAGCGAGCTACTGGCACCCAGGTATGCCAGTCGGCCAGTTGTTCTTCTAGAACTTATTTTTAAACCAATGTTTTTTAAATTAAGTTATTTTTCTTCGTAATTGTATGGTTATAGATAGTTTTTGGGAGTGGCTTGTATTGAGACCATATGATCTTGTCATAATCGTTATTGTTTCATTGTTGCCGGGTGTAGAGGCGAGGGGGGCTATACCTGTTGCATTTGCATTAGGAGTTAATCCATTAATAGGTTTCCTTATAGTATATCTAGCAAGTAGTTCTGCATCGATCCCGATCATTTTTCTCCTAGAAATCGCCGAGAAAAAGATTATTAGGAAGTCTAGGAGGCTTTCATGGCTATATGATAAGCTACTGGTAAGCATAAGGAAGAGAGCTGGAAAAGTTTCAAGGTATAGGCTAGTGTATGCCGGGCTTGCCCTATATGTTGCTATACCTTTACCGTTAACAGGTGTATGGACCGGCTCCCTTATCGCATACCTTCTAGGATTAAACCCTGTAAAATCTATTATTACAATATTCTTGGGGAACCTTGTAGCTTCAATCCTAGTATTCCTCATCGTTTCGGGGATAGTAACGCTTATATAGCAGGTTCCAAGGCTATCCCAACCCTTTAAACCATTCCAATACTCGATTCTATAGACTGGGTGCATACGGGTATGAGTACGGAATCAATAGGTATGGAAAACCCCCATATCCCCCTTCAAGACCCTGTTTCAGCAAGCTACGCGTTAGCAGATATAGTAAATATTGCGCTAGTCTTCCACGAAATAGCTCAGGGCGAGGAAGACAAGAAGCATGCGGAGAAAATAGTGTGGAGCATGGTGAACAAGTGGCTCGAGGAAGTAGGCCCGTTAAAATACCTGCCTGGGCTCGTTGAAGAACTAGCATCGATGATCAAGAAGAAACTATGGGATTCAAACATTAGCGAAGACTACCTAACCCGCCTACTAGTAGATACTGTAGTGTTTAAAGAGAAAGCATTAACGGGTGATAAGCCCGAAGTACTCAATGCACTAGCGGAATCACTAGCTGCCCGTGCAGAATTATTGATTGAAGCCCTCGGGGGAGAAATCGTGCCGGGGACTCTAGTATACGATGTAATCTATGGAGAAGAAGAGCCGGAGGAAAAGATAACGTCGATAATAACCCTAATAGGCCTAGCACTAGTTCTTTCAACAAACCTATAATAAAATCCTATACTCTTTTACTAAAATATTGCAGAAACCGTTTTTACAGTTAAACAATACTACACCTATTTAATGAACGATTCCTAATCCAATCAAGATAAACTAGTAACTATGGGTTGGAAGGTCATGGATAAGGTAGAGCTCGTGTTTAAACATTATGCTCCAATAATACTCTTAATACTACTAGTAGCGGCTAACTATGCAGCATTCAATACTCCGGGGCGTGTAGGTGTTTTTCCATTAAAATATCCCGGTAGCACTATTATCCCGTATCGTCAACAAGTATTAATCCTCGTCGAAGATCTTTTATCCGGGTCTCAAACCCTCATAGAAACCAACGGGTTAATCCACTCATTAGATTATACATCGGCAAGCTGTAATTCATGCATAGTATACGTTACAACTAGGGGGCTCGACATCTATGTTTTACTATTATCGATCACAGCTCTTCTAATCTATTATCTAGCACTGAGGATTATAGGTTTGAATGCGAGGTTTCTAGCAATAATACTAATACTGCTAGTAGCAATATACCTAGCACTGTTCGGATACATTGAATACTACTCAATACCCTTAACCGATTATACTTTAACAACGACGACAGAACCGTTGAAAACTAGTAATGGAGTCATAATAGTTGACGCTTTTCTAAAACCGGATACTTTAATAGTAATAAATACCTCGAGCCCGGTAATAGTTGCTTATGCTTCTACTCAGAGTGTTGGTAAGAATATTACTTTTCAAGTTAAAGCAGTTAATGTCGAGGAGTTCTCCGATTATATTACTACTAGTAAATACAATGTCCTACTACTTATAACGCTGAATAATAAATCCTTACCGAATTTTACGTATCATAAATTATCCATAACCTACCTTAGAACCGATAACTTACTAATAGTTTACCAGCCGCTAATAATAACCTTAGTAGCAATCGTAGGCGTGTTTCTACTAGGATACAAAGCTAGGGAAGAGAAGTCTAAAATTGTAAATTACGGCGTCGAAACGAGTGAGCCTAGTAGTGGTGGAGAGTCTAAGACTCAATAATTTTCAGGATGTTCTTTTGTGAAAGTTTTACTACTGAATAATACTTGGTTGAAACGTTTCTAAGACTACGGTTCTCGCCGAGGATCATTATTGCTATAAGCCTTACGTTAGCCTTTTTCAAATTATAACTAACGAGTTGTTCAGCTATTCGGTCGACGCCGTCAGTTATTAATACTATGTCTCCGACATTCCTAACACTACCCTTCCTTATATCGTTGCATGCAGTGATAATTGCTTTGGAAATATCTGTTCCCCCGCTACCCTTAATCCTTGCAATATAATCTATGAGTTTTAATACCTCGCTAACCTTAGGGTGTTTACTCACATGGGCTAAGGGGTGGGGTATACTGTCGAAGAAGCGGAAGTAGAATTCACGGTGCTCCTTCATTGCACGCATGTAGAGGCTGAGGGCTACTGCTTTAGCCCATATCATCTTCATACCATCCATACTCCCAGACTTATCAAGTAAAACATACAGCGGCCCACGCCCTTGTGATAGTACTTTCTGGTACAGCAATAGTCGTCCCTCGAGGAATCTAAGATAGAATAATTCGTCGGGGAGGGCTAGTATTGATGGAACAATACGCT
>JALWZC010000070.1:0-2588 GCA_027002875.1 Desulfurococcales archaeon | reverse complement strand
GCCCAGTTCATAGCCGGTTATTTCGCCGTGTTTAAACCTCTGCTTCTTCTCAGGTATCGGTATGCTCCAAGGCTTAATACCCGTTAATATATCAAGGATTTTTCTAACCTCGGTATTCCTCGCAAGCCTTATAAGTTCGGGACCGTACTCTTCATAAGCCATCATCGAGACCGAGCCGGGCTGGTCTCCCTCGATAAGCATTCGTAGCTTCTTAGCATTATCAACATCCCTAGCAGTATTAGCGATCGCCTTCTCGACATCCTTCCTAACCTCATTCTCGGAACCCTCGGCTTCGCCGGGCTCCTTACGCTTAACCCTAGCATTTCCGCCCTTCATCTTCTCCTCCTGGATCCTCTGATACTCGGAGATAAATACTCCAGCGGCTATACTACTCATAAGCCCGTCTACGACGGTTTTACTCCTAATATCGTGGATGAAGCTTGACCGAAGGATCGAGTCTATTATCCGGTAGTGTTTCTGCTTACTCTTATCAATATCCCCTTTATCCTTCAATAAGGGCATTGGGAGATAGAAAGCGTAGAATATATCTATTGCTAATCCGAGGGGAATATCGACTTTTTTATCAGCTAGTAAGTCGGCTATTCGTAAGACCTTCGATCCACGGTAGCGGACGACGGGGTCTTCATAATCTATGCTCTTAAGTACACCGTTGACTTTTTCTTTTAAGACTATTCTCACTTTACCACTGGATCTAGTCATACCCCCCGCCTTTCCATGGATTATTACTGCCCTACTACTATTTTGTATTTACAGTCTATTATTTCCTATTTAGAGCATGAACTTACGCCTAACCAGTTCGATAACCTCGTTAATCTCCGAAAGAACGTCTAGAGCCCTCTGCCTCACTACGTCATCGCTAGTCTCTTCAGCGATTTTCCTAACCCTCTCCCTAACTGCTTCAAAGCTCCTGAGGTAATCCACTAGTCTCGGATCGAAATCCGTAACCTTTGCGATATACTCCTTAGCTTCCTTAGCGTTAGACTCGATCTCTGCTAGTTCCCTTAAATGCTTCTCAGTAGCTTTTATCTCATCTAGTAGTATAGCGTTCGCCTGCTCCATTTCCTCGTTATCCCTTGGAGCGACGTGTTTCAATACGAACAAGTCTTCCTCCTTAGCAACCATTCTCTGATCTAGGAGTGCGGAAGCGGCTATTGCTTTTAACGCTTTACCCTTGCGCCTATCCGTAATATGTATTCCCTGATCCTCGAATATAGCGTACAACTTGATCAGCTTCTCCTTGATCGGGTTAAGGTCTACCTCGAACAATAACTTGTTCAACCTACGAATATCATCCATGTTAAGCAGGGGCTCGGCGGCTTCATAATAGCCTGCTTCAATCTTCCAAGCGGCTTCTATGAGTTCAGCCCATTTATCCTCACTAACGGGTTTAACGAAGTGCCTGTATAGGAATCGGTCGTAGAGCGCTTGTAGCTCCGGTTCATCCGGTACATTATTGCTCGCCGCGATCATGCTCCACAATGGTACCTTGATCTCATTATAGCCATCGTAGAGTATTCTTTCATTCATAATTGTTAAGAACATGTTGAGGATGGCGGAGTTAGCATTAAATATCTCATCGATAAAAGCTATCTCAGCCTCCGGTAGCTTGTTACGGGTGATCCGGACGTACTTGCCCTGTTTCAAAGCGGTGATATCGAGGGGGCCGAAGAGCTCGTCAGGCTCGGTGAACCTAGTCAGCAAGTATTTGAAGAACCTAGCATTTATTAGTTCGGCAGCCCTCCTGGCGAGGGCTGATTTAGCTGTTCCAGGCTCTCCGATCATTACAACGTGTTCTCCACTTATAATTGCGAGTGCGATGACTCGTGCTTCCTCCTCTCTAGCAACAAACGGCTTTGCGAGTTCCTTGACAAACTTATTTGCAAGCCCTAATAGTTCATGTATACCTCTAGGCAAAACCCCGCATTCCCCACCTATACAGTTCTTCTATACATTATCAATCATTAATCCCTAATAAAACCAGATAAGGAGGATTAATGTATCCGCTGAGCAACTCCTCATCATCCACAGGAATCAGCTGAAAACCGGGCTCTTCACTATATTACTTCAAAGATAATGATGGGTTATTAAAAATATGTGATTAAAATGACGTGGAATGCTTAAGGGGTTGAATAGCAGGGTAGGAGACTCCTAGAGTTCTCCGGCTTCTCTGAGGATTACTGAAGCTTCTTCTAATTGTTCCCTTACAATATCGGTTAAGCCCTTCTTCCTCCGCCTAGATAGCAGCTTACCGGTTGCAAGCATTGTTAATCCTATACTCGTAGATATCATCGTTGGATCGGGTACTACTAGGAAGAAACCACTAGCTTTCAAAAGTTTTAACCCCCTCTCGTCGGGGCCGCCGGCGAGTACGCGGGCAGCGTACTTAACGTTACTAATTATCTCCTCTATCTCAGGGTCTAGCTTCTTATTATTCCTGAACAATATATGTACACCCCTTACCTCGACACGTGTAAAAGGTTTAGGGAATACATTGTTAATACCCGTATTCTCATTTACAATTAGTATAGTTGATGAGTGTTTGTGTTTTAAGGTGGGGGGCTGATTAT
>JALWZC010000069.1:505-18484 GCA_027002875.1 Desulfurococcales archaeon | reverse complement strand
CCTCGTATACCTATGTAACCGATACCCCGGATTTCTGGAGAAGAGCCCACGTACCCTACCCGTTGCATGGAGAAGGCTTCACCGGCGAGCCAGCATATTTTCACCACATAATAAACGCTGTGAAGGGCTTATTGGAGAAAACAGGCCTAACTATAAAAGACTTCGACTACGCAGTATTCCACCAGCCAAACGGTAAGTTCCCATTAACAGTCGCAAAAAGACTGGGAATACCAAAGGAAAAAGTTCTACCAGGCCTAGTAACACCGAAAATCGGGAACAGCTATAATTCATCAGCACTAATAGGCCTAGCCAGAGTACTGGATCAGGCTAAGCCTGGGGAGAGAATATTATTGTCACCATTCGGCAGCGGGGCTGGAAGCGATGCTTATAGCATTATAGTCACGGAGAAAATACTCGAAAAACAGGATAAAGCGCCGAAGACGGATGATTACCTAGCAAGGAAAAAGACTATTGACTATGCGCAATACGCGAAATATCGGGGCTTAATTAAAAGGATTAGGGGGTAGCCTGGATATGAGGTTCTCAATCCCGAGGTTCTGGAGGGAAAGAGTAAGCCATTATAGGCTCGAAGCCACAAAATGCCGGGTATGCGGTAAAATAAACTATCCACCTTCAAACATATGCCGCTACTGTGGCTCTAGTGATGTTGAAAAAGTTTACCTCGATAATGAGTATGGAAGACTGATAACCTGGACGATCATACACACGGTTCCAGAAGGCTTCGATGAGCAAAGGCCAAGGATAATAGGCATAGTCGAACTCGTTGATAGTAAGGTAAGGATTCTTGCACCAGTAACAGATGTCCTACCCGAAGAACTAGAAGAGAACATGTTATTAGAGCCCGTTCTGCGTAGAATAAACGAGGATGGTGAAGCAGGCCTCATACACTACGGTATAGCGTATAGACCGGTGATAAAAACAATTGGGGACAAAGACTAGTTTAAACATAAGAGAGTTTTTAAAAAAGATACTTAACTCGAAGAAGCCCTTACAGGAAATTGACAGTATAGAAAATCCTAATCTTGCAGCTCTCCTCAGGAGGAAATACCTAGAAGAAAAACTCGGAATATCACTATCCGCAACCGGGTCTTCAATACTGGATTTTTCAGAACTGGAAGGGAAGCAATCATATAAACCAGTAGGAGCTGCTCAAATCCCTATAACAATAATTGGACCCTTAAGCATTGATGGAAGCTACGTAAACGGGAATAAATACATACCTCTAGCATCAATATATCCAGCATTGATGAAAACTGTCGAGCTAGGAAAGGATTTATTAGAAAATACGAGGATCAAGCCTAGATTACTAAGATGCTGGATAAGAATATTCACGGCAACTATGAAACCTACTCGAGATTCTTGTAAAATAGTCGAGAAATTCATCAATAACCTCTACCCGGAATCTAGAGTCCGCCTACTGTGTTACGGTAGGGGCGGAGGACACATAATACACACAGTTATCATCGGAGAAGAGAAGCCATGTAAAACAATACATAGCTTACTAGGCAGCAATATTTTCAATGAGCTAGTAGAACAGCTACCAATAATAGACTCTCCTATACTTACTCCATATTTAGCCGTAGACTATAATATTCGTGGAGAAATCTTAAAATCACAAATGGATAAAAACAACATTAAGCCCGAATACTTCATTGAAACCTATAATGCGGTCGAAGACTTAAAACCTATAGATAATTCGATAAACCCCGTAATATTGGGAAGTATATCTTCACTCTACACCGCTTTAGGCGTAAAACCAGAATACGGGCTTAGAACCGAAATAAGACAATACATGCTATACACTAGGTTTAGGAAGATACTATTAGAAATATCATCTAGAATAACAATACCAACAATTATAAGAACGGATGAATTATCAATAATGAACCGGGAATTAGCTAAGCTCCTAGAACCCGAAGGACTAAGCCCATTCACATTATCTGATATAGTAGCCTCGGTAATAATGGCAACGTATACTGGTATACTAGGCATAATTGCGAGAGATATAGAAGTCTAGCCAGTGAGTCTTTTCCAGATAAGGTATTCAATCGCATTAAGCTCCTCAACCCTCTCTCCGATCCTAATGTTATCCCAAGGCAAAGGATCCCCATACTTATAACCATTAAATGCGTATGAAGTATTGAACCCGGTCTCCTTCAAAGCCCTCCGCCAAGAACCAAGATCGCCTCCAAAATAACCCCAAAGGATAAGCGTTCTGCCTAGCTCACTAGTGCCTAGCGAGATTGATGCCTGTATCCACGCCCAATTAACGTATAAGGGCCTTGTATCGACTAGGCCTCCAAGTTCGTTTTTATAGTATCTTATAATCCTCTTAGCATTATTGAGGTCGATCATTCCTATCCATTGATACATAGTTTTAGCCTTGGGAACAAGTGGATTTATCGTAACCGTCAATTTTAATCCATGTTCTTTAGCATACTTGGCTATTCTCCTTATAGACTCAATATTAAACCTAACATCATCAAGAGTCTCTCCCTTCATGCCGGATATTAAATATAGCTTAAGCCTGAATCCGTGATTAATTACCTGAATCAATTTGTCGATTAAGGCCTTAACACGATCATATTTCCCAATTAGATATTGTACATGCTTACTAAAAGACTCCGGCGCTAGTGTAATGGTTCTCTGACCGGAACATTTAAGCAATTCAAGCATGTCATCATTTACAACTTCATATCTCAGAGAAGGAAAGCTATAACGTATATTGTTACTACATAAGTATTCAGCAATTGCTTTTTCATCCCTGGAAAATAAGAAGTTTAAAGAATAGAAAACAACTCTGTTTAACCCGGTATTTAATAGTCCCTTATTAATAATGTTCTTCATAACCATAAAACTCCTTGGTCGATAAGGCTTAAACAATCTGCCTTCAAGACAGAATCTGCACCAGAAGCGACATCCCCTACTCGATTCCATTATGAAACCATTACCATATGCGGGTTCTTTATCTGGGTCGTAGAATTGTATAGTAGGATAATATGATGAGTCTAGGTCCCTTGTATAAGCTCTATGAGTAATGCCTTTCTTTATACCTGGAACATATATACTCTTCAAACTAGCAAGTCTTTCCAAAAATAATTTCTTATTATCTCGGTACTCTAAGTATAAATTAACAATCTTCTCCAATAAGTCCTCCGCTTCCCCGATAATGAAAGCATCAATTATATCTGAATAAGGATGCGGATTAGCCATAATAGCCGGTCCTCCGGCTATTATAACTTGTTTCCTCAACGTCCTCCTTACCGGTATTCCCGCTGCTTTCATTAAACGTATGAGTGTAGCAATACTTGCTTCATAATGAATACTTGTTATGATTAGTTCGAAGAATTTTAGAGGCGTATTTGTTTCTAAGCTTCTAGGTTCTACTTCATCCCCATAAAGTTTTTTTGCGGTAAATCTCTCAACATACACTTCCGGGTATTTATCGTTGATAAAGTAATAAATCATGTGCGATATTAAACTTGACACCATAGCTTCATAGATTGATGGATAAACGTAGGCTATCCTTACTAGTCCCTTCCTAATTCTTTTCCTAACAACGTTTATCTCTGGAATGACTATATCACCAATAACGTATTTTCCCGATAAATTTATGAATTGAAAGACCTTATAGTTTACCATGGTGATGAATCCATTGGATGATTACACACGTTTCATTAGTGTTACTGCACGCAAAATTAAAGCTTCCGAGATCAGGGAGATCCTTGCCGTTATTAGGATGCGTAGGGACGTTATAAGCCTTGCCGGAGGCATACCGGATCCCCGGACTTTTCCTAGAAAAGAGTTAGCAGAGATCGCTAAGAGGATGATAATAGACCTTGGAGACCAAGCGCTACAATATAGCGAGACAAAGGGAATACTAGAAGTTAGAGAAATGCTATCACACTTCCTCTTTGAATTCCGCGGTATCAGCGTTGATGCAGAAAACATACTGGTAACAACCGGGAGCCAGCAGGCCTTAGACTTAATTGCTAGAACCCTAATCGACCCCGGAGACATTGTAATCACTGAAAATCCCTCCTACCTAGCCGCTATAGGTGCCTTCAAAATACGTGGAGCAAGGCTTGTCGGAATACCTATTGATAAGCAAGGCATGGATACTTACAAGCTCGAAGAAAAAGTCAAAGAGTTAAAGTCTCACGGGGGGAAAGTAAAATTCATCTACACTATCCCGGTAGGACACAATCCTGCCGGAACAACGATGCCTCCTGACCGTAAAAAACACTTAGTAGAAATTGCTGAGAAATATGATCTGTTAGTGGTAGAGGACGATCCCTACAGCTACTTCGTATACGATGAAACAGTGGATATAAGGCCCCTGAAAACATATGATAGCGAGGATAGAGTGATCTATCTAAGTACTATTAGCAAAATACTAGCACCGGGTTTAAGGATTGGATGGATAGCTTCTCCCAGAGATTTAACGAGGAGATTCGAACTAGTAAAGCAATACATGGACCTCCACAGCCCTACACTAAACCAGTTCATAGTTGCAGAAGCAATTAGGAGCGGACTAGTGAAAGAACACGCCCATAAACTAGCACCCTTCTACAGAAAGAAGAGAGATGCAATGCTAGAAGCAATTAAAGAATACTTCCCAGACAACGTATGGTATACCGAGCCAGTCGGCGGGTTCTTCGTATTCGTATACGTGTTAAAAGAAGGATTCAATACGTCAAAGCTCCTCGAGAAAGCTATAAACAAGTATAGGGTAGCCTATGTTCCAGGTAAGAGCTTCCACACTGATGAAAAAGGAGAGAATAGTATGAGGCTTAGCTTTAGCTATCCAGACCCAGATACTATAAGGGAGGGTATTAGGAGAATCTCGGAGTTAATTAAGAACGAGTCTTAAAAACCAATTATTAATCCAAGCTTTCTAACCGGCAATAAATTAATTATCTCCTCGAGATCGGATACGTGTACTATGTCTATAAATCTTTTTAATTTTTGACTCGCTCTTCTGGCAAAGACTGTATTAGCACTAAGTTCTTCAATAATTCTCAGTCGCAGATCTTTATTCTTACGAATAATACTGATCGGTAGATAATCAATATTAATAATCCCCGATAATACTATGCTATTAAAACTAGATTCCTCCAATAAACTAATCACGTGCCCCGGCGGGGCGGGAGTAATGATTATTGAATTGTACTTCTTACCAAGATCCTTCGCGTTTCTATAAGCGTTTAATCCAAGCCGCCTAGCATAATTAGTCTTTTCACAGTACATGGAATAACTAACATTTTTCATTTCTAAATATAATGCGGCAGACATCGATACTATATTGCAACCCGTAATTAATACAGGTTCCTCAGAGACTTCAGCCAGTCTGAACCCATGAAGGATTAAGGGGTATACGCTGTACCACGGATCTATGTTTTCAACGTAGTAATGTAAGTAGCTAGCATGAATAGAGGTAAAATTAGCGGCAACACCGTCTGTATCCAACACCAAAACTCCGAGCCTACCAAAAGGCTTAATCATAACTAGCTTACCAGCAATACTCTCCTCAACACTAGGTGAAACCTCTAAAACCCTGGCAAGACCGGATGAACCGAGGATTCTCGGCGGCATAGAAACAATATTTCCATTAATCAAAAGATTATCAATCAATCCTAGATAAAAAAAGTATACCTTGGCTAGCACAAATCCCCTACGAACAACGATGAAGCGTTCTCGTTCAACAAGTATATTAGCACCATCAAATACTAATTTCTGGGACCGCATATCAATGCACCGCTTAACGATATATTAACTCTCTAATAACTATATTGAAAATGCATGGGATCATTAACTAGACTAGAACTAATAAAATAATTATAAAAGAATAGTGTTCTAGGTGGCTTACTAGTGAAGACATCGATCCCAGTTCACTGGCTTAGTAAAGATGCGAGGAGGAGGATAATAGAGATAATGTTATCGACTAGAAGTATACACCAGTTATCGAGAGAGCTTGGATTATCGGCTACAGCCGTTCGAAAATACGTTAGTGGGGAAACACATCCAAGCGATCAAACTATGATCAAAGTATTTGAGATAGTAGCACCATACGAGAGGGAACAGATATATAAGGTCGTAATAGATGATCTAACTGACGCTATACTATACCTTTCTAACCATATCGAAGAAGAAACGCTAAAGGAATACCTTAAGAAAAGGATCAAAGAGGTAATGAATAGGATTGAACAAGGATGAAAAACCCTTCTTTGCAGACGGATCAATAGTCGGGGACTATAAGCCGTTAATTAAATACTGGGAAATACTAAAGAGAAAACACCGTGAGAAACTAGATGAAGCCTTTCTGACAAGGGAGGATTTCGAAGAGATTAAGAAGATAATATATGAAAAGAAGAAAATGAACATAGTTGAATTACTAACTATTCTGAAGAATACATTCAAGCCCCGTATAGATAGGGAAGTAGCCGTCGAAGCCCTTAAGGAAGTTTACGGTACTATAGTGGATCCGGAGACAGCTGTAGATAGGATTGCATCGATAATGGCTGGCTGGCTAATAGAAGCATCAAAGAATACAGGTATAGTGAGATTCAGTAAAGACTAAAATATAAAAACAGAGTCACCCGTATCGTATAAAACGTCCGGTGAATCAGTAACTAAATCGCAGCCCCCACGTAATAGGTAAGGGCTTTCCCCGGGATTTCGAAGGATACATATAGTTAAGACAATTTTATCTATGCATAGGCCAAGTTCATTAATAAGTTCACGATAACTATTACGAGTACTAGGCCCTAGGATCAAGACTCGAAAACAAATAGAGTGGTTACCCATGATAACACCCGATGACCTTCTATATATAATGGATAAGGTACTAAAGGAATTAAGGATAAAATACGGGGATATATTTATTGATAGGATAAAAATACTACAATCGCGATATATAGTATACATAGTTGTTAATGGCAGAAGGGGGAAAATAATCATCGATAAAAATGCTTCAAGTATCCGTGTATATACAGGTTTAACGGGGCAGGAAATATCCATTAGAAGGATCATTAGGAGGGAAATCGATAGATACACGAGGCTGAAAAGACTTGACAGAGAGAAACCCCTATAGAAGAAGGATACAGATCGCAGTAAACCTCCTAGGAGACCTCCTGCGTAGAGGTGAACAATTATCGAGGAAAGACGTGGTGGAAATACTTAGGAGAACATATGAAAAACACAAGATAAAACCACTCAAAGGCAAGGCAACACCGCCAGATATATACGATAAGGAAATGGCTAGTTTATACGTAGTTGGTAAATACGGGCTCGGCCTCCACGAAGAATACCCTGGCCTCTTCAAGAAGATCTTCTACCTAGAGGAAATATATGAGGAAGTAATCGAGAAAATGCTAAGCGGAGAATACGACTCGGCGAGAAATCTACTGAAAGGAGCTTCGGCTTCGGGGGTAATAGATAGCAACACGATAGCTAGAATGCTTAGAACAGCCTTTACTAAGACTATACTAGGATTTATCGATGAAGACGAATTCGCCCGAATATTAAAGAAAACCATGGAAGTTTTCCCGGAAGAAGAGAAAACGGTGAAAAACTACGTCCGATTCTATATCGCGTATAAGATAGCAGAAGGAATCTATAGGGGAGAGATCAGGAATAAAAAATACAAAGAGGCAATGAAGCGGGCCATAGCTTTAAGGCTGGGATTTCCACAGTCGACGCCTAGTGACGATTACATAGCGATAATCGCGAAGGAGGTATTCAACATACCGGAAAGAATCCTAGAGAAAACATTAAAGCTTAGAAGGGAAAAAGAAACTAGTGAAGAAAAGGAGGTCTCCGATTCTTCATCTTCAAATACTCAATAACCCTATCATGTAGCAGGGCTAACATCCTCCTCATATCCTCCATTAAAACAACATCGCTATAGCCATGTACAACTATACTATGCGCAAAGGGGCTTGGAATACTTGAAGGACCGAATAATTCTAAACGAATACTTCCATTATGGATCTTTTCTAAAACTTCCCGAGCTGCATCAATATGCATGTAATCTTCCAGTATTTCTCTATATGTCTCTTTCAGTACGGGGAAATCAGGGATCTCTTCTAATGCTTTAAGTAGTTCTTCAGCGTTAAGCTGGATTCGTGTAAGACTCTTCTCTCTTCCTTTATACCTTCTAAGAATCATAAACGATCTAACTGCGCAATGCCTAAACCTACGTTTAAGCATCTCTGTCCTGCGGAGAGTCGCTTTAAGTGTTTCAACAATATTACTAGGCGTTAACTTCTTGAATAATCCTATCCAGTCGGCGTCTTCGTGAAACGGTATTGTTAGCATAAACCCGTTATCTGTAATTGTGATCTTAACGTTTACGCCAAGTTCTTTACCGATGACATATGCGTAAGCCCTGCTGAGAGCGGCATTAACCCTTCTCCCTACAAGGCTATGTACAATGATGTTCCTAACATCGGGCTCATCATAGATTTCTATCAAGAAGATCTTCTCTGAGGGAATAATACCCGTAAAGAGTTTCTGCTCCAACATGTATTCATAGATCGATTCTGCGGCATGCTTTTGTAACTTATAGTTTCTACGAAGCAGTTCTACGACTATATTCCTAGGTTTTTCACTTATGAGTTTATCCATGAATCCTCGAAACCTTGCAACCTCTAAAGCTGAGTCGTAGGAGAGGGGGAGCATTTCACTAAACCAGCTTGGAACAGTTGGTCTAGCACCTTCAGCGGGCCTTACAACTGCCCGGAAACCGTGTGCACCTATGAATTCATAGACCCTGCCTCCAAGCACGAATAAGTCTCCGGGGACAAGGTTTTCAACAAAAGCTTCCTCCAGGTCTCCAACATATTTTCCGTCAGTAGTGAAGACATGTACTTTTGCTTCATCTGGTATTGTCCCGATGTTTTCATAGTAGATCATCCTAACCCTCTTCTTCCTCCCAAAAACACCTTCCTCCTCATCAAACCATATCTTCGAGTAAACCCTAGCATGCTCAAACCATTCACCGTACTTATTGGAGAGATATCTTAGAACATTAATGTAGTCATCCCAGCTTAGAGTATGGAAGGTATAGCTTCTACGGACAACACGGTAAGCCTCTTTAACATCCCACTTCTTCTCTAGGGACATGCCTACAATATGCTGCGCCAATACATCTAACGGGTTTCGGGGAATCCTTACCTTATCGATCTTGTGTTCATAGGCAGCCTTTGTTAAAATAGTGCACTCCACTAAGTCGTCTCGATCAACAACAATAATCCTTCCCTTACTAACATGTCTAATATGGTGCCCAGCCCTACCGATACGCTGAAGGAGCCTTGAAACACTCTTAGGACTGCTAAGGAGAACTACTAAGTCGATGTAACCGATATCTATTCCAAGCTCTAAACTCGTAGAGCTATTCCTCGATACAAATCCGTTCACAATATATGTACCCGTATCAGCATCGATCAACCCATAAGCTCTACTGATCCAAATCCTATTCTTCTCGGACAGAACATCAATAACAGGTACTTGCTCTTTCTCATCAATAACGACCAGTTTATCTCCAACCCTTAAATTCTCGGCCGCAACCCATTCATAACTATCCCCCTTAACTGCGAGAAATCGGTGTAGGGGAGTAGCATCTACTAGTCTACCGTTAACAGTCTTTAAACGATAACCGTAATCATTGTAGTCTATAACGATGAGGTCCCTGAAGGATTCCTCAACGACAGCGTTATTCTTAAAACCTAGGATAGACTCGCCGGGTTTTAGAGAATTAATCCTACGCCACCCATTCCTCGTCAAAACCCTCGTATAGCCCGGAACGCATACTACTACGCGTAGCTTACCTTGTTTAAGCTTCTCCTCAATCTCTAGTCTAACGTCGCGGCTAAGACTACTGTGGTGAGCCTCTATTTCATCGATATCAACAATCTTCTCTTTCTCCATGAGCTTCCTAAGCTTGTAAACGACTCTCTCGGTAGCACTGCGAGTATTTGTGAAGACTAGTGTTGTCCGATGCTTCTTAATTAGTCTAATGAGCGTCTTGTAAATTGCCTCGTTAATCTCCTCAGCGGATGCATGGACTAAATCCCTGACTGGAGCGATAACTCTTATATCTATAGGCTTCGAGAAGCGGGCGTCAACGATAACGCAGTCCCGAGGTTTTCCATCGTCATTGAAGCCTACTAGGAACTTAGCAACCTCTTCTAATGGTGCAATAGTTGCGCTAAGCCCGATCCTAATAAGCGGTTTACCGACGAGATATTCTAAACGTTCAACGCTTAGACTCAAATGACTACCCCTCTTACTACTAGCTAATTCATGTATCTCATCTAGGACAATGATCCTCGTATTCCGTAGTTTTTCCCTGAACTTAGGTGCGTTGAGGGCTATTGCAAGGCTCTCCGGCGTCGTGATTAATATGTGGGGAGGGTATCGAAGCATTTTCTGTTTCTCATAGGGGCTTGTATCGCTGGTTCTAACAGCAACTTTTATCTCCGGTAGCTCTACACCCATTTCATCGGCAACTTGTTTAATCTCCTTTATAGGTGTGAGAAGATTTCTACGCATATCATTGTTTAAAGCCCTTAACGGACTAACATATACTACATAAATACCCTCCGGTAACTCCCCGTTTTCCTCGTAATAACTATATAGGTTGTCAAGTATGCCTAAGAATACCGCTAAAGTCTTACCAGTACCGGTGGGCGATGATACTAGTACATTCTTACCCTTCTTAACAAGTGGTATAGTATATCGCTGAGGCGGCGTAAACGAACCATATTTCCCCCGAAACCAGTCGGCAACATATGGTTTAAGCATAGAGTATATCTCTTCGTCCCGATACTTCTTCTTAGCAATTATTATCGGCAATTTCTATCAATCACCAGTCATGCTCGGTCTTAGATAACACTCTATGTGTTGATGGGGTGTATAGGTGTTTCCCACTGATAACCAGGTTATCAATATATTGATAACCCGGTTTTCAGAAACGAATTGATTGGCTGGGAGACATGAGGAGGGAGACAATACTAGCAATAATAATCGTGGTCGTAGTAATTGTCGCAACACTATCATACATATACTATACATCACAATCATCCAACGTTAAGGGACGAAAAGTAGTAGTATACACGTATAATAGCCTCTTAGCATGGGGTAAAGAAAAAGAAAAACTCAGAGATAGACTATTCAAACAGTTCGAACAGGAGACTGGGATAAAAGTAGAAGTAGTATACTTCAGCGATGCAGGCGAAATCTTAAGCAAGATCAGGGAGGAAGTCAAATCGGGTAAAGTTTATGCAGACGTAGTAATTGGACTAGACAATATACAGATCCTACAAGCTAAGAAGGAGGGATTGCTACAGCCATACACACTGACGAACATAGGGGATATATATGACTGGTTGATTAAATCCTATGACCCGGAACACTACGCGATACCCTACGATTACGGTGTAATAGCTCTAGTCTACGATAAGAAGTATATCAACGATACTATTATGCAGAACATAACGCTCCAAGACTTCATAAACAACCCAGAGCTAGCGAAGACACTAGTAGTAGAAGACCCCAGAACAAGTAGTACTGGCCTCAGCTTCCTACTATACGAGATAACAATCTACGAGAAATACATGGGAAAAGACTGGAAAACATGGTGGACCCAAGTAAAGCCTAGAATTGAAAAGAGCTGGGACGACGCCTACGACTTATTTCTAAAGGAAAAATACCACATAGTTGTAAGCTATGGGACCGATCCAGCCTACTCTTACTACTTCTACAACTCTACGAGGTATTCAGCGGCATTATTCCACGTTAACGGTAAGCCGGTTGCATGGCTACAGATCGAGGGTATAGGGATCGTTAAGGGAGCTAAACATGTTGAAGAAGCAAAGAAGTTTATACAATGGTTTCTGAGCATCGAAGTACAGAGGGAAATCCCACTAAACAACTGGATGTACCCAGCAAATAAAAATGTAAAACTACCCGAACCATATAAGTATGCTATTAACCCATTGAAAGTTGAAGTAGCAAATGAAAAAATCAGCTCAACAGAAATAATGAGTAACCTGGATAAATGGCTGGATGAATGGGAGCAAGCAATAACGGGATAGAGAAGAATAGAGATGAATAAGTGGGCGGTAATAGCAATAGTAGTAATAACGATGATAATATATTTACCAGTAATAAATGGGTTAAAAGACGCTTTTTTAAACACTAATAATCAATTCACCCTGGGCACTCTTTCAAATATACTATCTAAAAACAACATCCGTAGATCATTATGGATAACAACAATTCAAGCATTGACAAGCACATTAATAGCATTATTGATAGGATCGTTATTAGCCGTAATAATGGTATCAATTAGTATACCTGGTGAAAAACTATTTCATATCGTTGGATTCACAGCGTTTATGGCGCCACCTATGATCGTTGTTACCGGGTTCTTAGATTTATACGGCGAGTATGGCTTTTTATCCAGTATTATCCCTCAACTCGGAGTACTAGGAAAGGGCCTTACGGGAATTATTGCCGCGCATGTTTTCTATAATATACCGCTAGCTTTTAGCTTCGTGTATTCAGCATTAATAGGCGTGCCTAGAGAGATAATACATACAGTCATATTATTCTCAGGGGGCAAGGTTAAATACATTATAAAAAAGATCATTATTCCATATATATCTCCAGCAATCATTTCTTCGGGGCTAATAATATTCATATATTGTTTCACGAGTTTTGCAATACCCCTAAGCATCGGAGGCATATACTATTCCACACTAGAAGTATATATTTATCGCTACTACAAGATATCATTCCAACCTAATAATGCTGCAGCGATAGCTTTTATACAATACTTGATCCTCCAATTAATAGTTTTAATTATAATTGCTATGTATAGAAGAGAAAAGATTATGGCTGCACCGATTACAGCGTATAAATACCCTTTCAAGATTAGTAGGATAGCTTATTTTCTAGGAATAATTTACTCCTATGCAGTGCTATTCTATCTACTACTACCCTTGATCATAATACCTATTTATGGATTCGTAAACCCATATACAAACCGGTTAGATATTGATGCATGGACACACTTGTTAAATCCTACCTATGACCCCGGGATAGGCGTATCGATAGGTCAGATCTATATTAACACCTTCTACTATGCTTTGATGACCCTAGTACTGGGAGTATCGATATCATTATTCATAGCAGTTGCTTCGCCTAGAACAGTTGATGTTATCTACCTATCACTCCTAGCGATAAGCCCGCTCACACTAAGCTATGGTTTACTTAGAAGCTATGGAGGAATCCTGCCTGTTCCATTAATCATAGTATTAGCACACATAACTGCAACGCTCCCATTAGCAACCAGGCTCCTGAGAATAGGCTATTACCGAATTCCAAGGATAATACTGGATAGTGCAAGGGTTATCGGCGAGCGGGGTATACCCTATATTTTCCGAGTATTAATACCTTTAATGAAGCCGTCATTGGTTACGGCGTCACTTCTAGCAATAATTATAAGTATAGGAGAGTTTTCCGCGACGTACTTTATAGCAACTAGTAACTATTACACTATAAGTCCGACTATACATGTTCTACGAAGCCTCAGAAAATGGGAAGAAGCTGATGCACTAGCAACACTATTATTAATTATTACAGCTTCGATCGTAGCACTAGTTAGAGGTAGGATTGAGTCTTGGAGGATGCAATAGTTGAATTAAGAAACATCTATAAAAGCTATAGTGGACGCCTAATACTGGAAAATATAAACTTATCATTTAAAGCTGGAAAGATAAACACGATCCTAGGGCCCAGCGGTGCTGGTAAGACAACGCTACTAAAAATCATAGCCGGGCTCGAAGAGCCGGATAGGGGGAGCGTTTATATTAAGGGAGTAGAAGTAACGAACAAACCTCCATGGAAGAGGGGGGTTTCAATGGTATTCCAGGAACCCGCACTACTACCACACTTAAACGTATATGAAAACATTGCTTTCGGACTAGAAGTGTTAGAGCTTAAACGGGAGGAAATAAATGAGAGGGTTAGAAGGGCGGCTTCGCTCCTAAAAATAGAACACTTACTGGATAAATACCCGGAACAGCTTAGTGGTGGAGAAGCTAAGCGCGTATCTCTTGCGAGAGCACTTGTAGTAGGTGCTGACATATTATTATTGGATGAACCCTTTAGTAATCTAGATCTAGCTCTTCGCGAGGACCTTCGGCGAGAACTATACATTATTCAGAGAAAGCTAGGAATTACAATTATACATGTAACTCATGATCACGACGAAGCCTTAGAGATTAGCGACTACATATCAATACTACATAACGGCAAGGTAATCGATCACGGCGAAACATTGAGAGTCTACGAGAAACCGAAAAATAGGGCGGCTGCCAAGTTTTGGAAACATAACGTAGTAAACTGTAAGTCCGGAATTGTTGAACTCTTACAGCTCCCAACCTGCAGCGAAGGATACTATGTTCTGCCACCACACTACCTGGGAGTGGCGAGCGGTGACGAATGCTACCTGGAGAAGATCCTTATAAGGAGGAATCATGCATTATTGGTGGTCGAGTGTATGGGTGAAAGCATTATAGTTTCAACAACTATAATACAAGCCAGGGATTACAGTGAAGGAGTAAGGATCGGTTTAACATTACTAGTTGATAAGGATGAGATCGCATTTATCCATGGATAATATCGTTGAACCAGCGTATACATGAGTAGATATAGCCTGCAGAATACGATAGCCCCCATAAACCCGTATACATGTAGCCGAAGTATAGCATCCACAAGCTACTAAATAAAACGAATAAGCCGGTGACGAGTTCCCACGGGAAACGATAACCGCTGAGTAATCCTTCATGTTTGCCCTTAGGCGTTCTCTTATATGCAAATCTCATGCGAAGTAAAGCTCTGAAAATAGCCGCCGAAATAGTAGGTGTAAGCGAAACAGTGATCGCCGCTGACCGGCCGAGATTAACAATGCTTCTCCAAGCATTAAAACCCGCCTCCCTAAGGCTTAAGATATAGAAGTACGAGTATAACCCGGATAAAACAAGCCATGGAGCTCCAATCCACCAATAAACTCCAAATACATCGACGCCCTCGAAAAACACGCTTAAAAGTATAGTGATGAAACCAATTAGTCCAAGCATAGCGGGAAGGTATTGGAGGAGGAAGTTGAAAGCTTCAAGCTTTGCATACCACGGCTGTTTACTGTGGATTATATGGCGGAAGCGTGCAATAGCAACATCCGTAGCACCATAACTCCACCTCTCCTGCTGGATGCGTAGGCTCTTAAACCTACGTGGAACCTCTACATATACGGGCTCGTTATCGATGAACAATATTTTTCCTCCAAGCCACATTATACGGGAACCAATCTCCATATCATCCTGAATCCTATCCTCATCCCACCCCTTCAAAACGTCTCTTAGAAAACGTTTATCATAAACAGTACCCGTACCCACGGGGAAGACTGGTAGTTTTAAAGCACTCCTACCCCTATACAAGCTATCCACAATAAACTTCATAGATGCCGAGATTGCTTCAGCTATCCTACTATCCCAGTTTTTACCCGTCCACCGAGCAACAACCGCTACCGCTCTACCATTATGGATTAAGCTTGCAGCCTTCCGGATAAAGGATTCGTTAACCCTACTATCAACATCCATAACGTACAAGTAGTCTCCACTAGCAGCATATAAGCCCGTATTCAAAGCCCCTGTCCTAAATCCTCGAGGCTCACTTCTCCATATAAATACTATATCCAAGCCTTTACCCCGCCATTTTTCAACTATTCTAGATATTCCAGGAAGGTTTTCCGGCGGGTCGTCGGAGACTATTATAGCTTCGAAACGCGTATTTTTCCAGTTTGATAAATGCTTTAAAGCATCATCTAGTAGTTCTGAAGGCTCCTTACGGATAGGTATGATTACACTGATTTTGCCGTACCAGCCCGCATTTGTCCTAGGTACTTCGTAGCGGCGGCCATGTATGTAAAAAACTATATATAGTAGGAAGAATAAGCTTGATGGAACAAGCAATAATATTATACCGAGCAAGCCTAAAACTATCAATTCGCCAGCCACTACCTCCTACTGGTGAAGCTATGCATTAATTATCTCCTATGGAACTATAATACTAGGAAATACTAGTTTAACAATAAAAACAATAAAGAATCTAGCTCTAACCTATAGGTGAGTATGAATTGATAATCGGATGGTGTGGTCATGCATGTGTATATATTAAGGCTAGCAATGATAAAACGATAATCATAGACCCACATGATGGTTTAAGCATTGGATTGGAAAAACCCGGGATTAAAGGAGACATTATCCTAGTAACACATGATCACTTCGATCACAACGCTGTTGATACCGTATTAAAAGAGAACTCAAGAGTGTTTAAAGAGTTCAGGGGCTCAATCGATCTCGGATGGGCTCGTATAGAGGGTTATAAGAGCTATCATGACAAGTTTATGGGCAAGCGTCGCGGCGAAAACACGATCTACATTATCAGCATTGAGGGGTATAAGATTGCTCACCTAGGAGACCTGGGAGAATATCCCTTACGGAAAGAACTGCACGAAAAACTCACGGAGTTGGATCTACTTGTTATACCTATTGGCGGAGTATACACTATATCGCCTGATGAGGCATGGGAACTAATAACTACTCTACAGCCCCGGAACGTTATGCCGATACATTACTGGGTTCCAGGACTAATACTGCCGCTTTATAGGCTTGAAGACTTCCTAGTTCATGTAAAGAAGTATAGTGTTAAGAGGCTTGAAACTAGAGAGTTTGAACTGGAAAATTATGATAAATCAATAATAATCCCTAGATACAAATAAGTGTAAGGTTGGATATTTACTGTGTTGTTAATGCATAGGCGGTATAGGATGATACAAGTATTTCTTCCCCATAAATTGTATGCGTATCGATTAGGATGCTTAAATCTATTCTAGAAGCGGTTATCCCGCCACCATACTCATACGTGAAAACAAATACTACTTGCTGGCCCGGCTTAAGATCTATTATATCGTCGGGATACACGTTTTTCAATACAAAGCGATCCGATACATCCGCTGAACCGGTTTCCAAGTACTTAATGAATGAAATATTTATATCGCTAGGCTTAAGCTGTATTATCGAGCCAATGTTATTGTAAACTATAATGGTAATATTAAGCCTCTCATTAGCCGTTATTACTCTGTTCTCTGGAATAATGTAGAGGTTTAATGGTTTATTCTTAGGGGATAAGACGTCGAAGACATTTCCGCGGGTTGTAGTTATCTTTATCGAGTATATTTCATCTCTTGGAACAGGGAGATTAAATTCTAAGTTTACAATAGTGTTCATCGGGATAACTGTGCCGTTAATTACTTTCTTGTATAGTTTAAGGTTCTTCGTTATTATTAGAAGGTGTTCGAGGGTTACATCCAGTGTTCCAGT
Organism: Desulfurococcales archaeon; assembly: GCA_027002875.1. Lineage (GTDB taxonomy): Archaea > Thermoproteota > Thermoprotei_A > Sulfolobales > Desulfurococcaceae > WAON01. The sequence continues at coordinate 1,013 of JALWZC010000069.1, read as the reverse complement.
GTTGACGAGCGTTAAATAGAGTCTTCTGTGCTTGATTACACTGCTTATCGCTAAGTCTTCACGAGCCCTATCACTGATTTGTACCATAGTGTTTAATGCGTAATTGCTTAATTGTACTTGTCTAGTTGATGTTATTATGAAGAAGGATATCGTCGTAAATATCATAGCTACTGTAATTAATGCCGCTATATAGTTGCTTATAGCCTTCACGACCTTCACCCAATAGTTTTTATGTTGAAAGTATATACCCTGCCGGTAATAGTCCAAACATTGATTTTTACAGCGATCCCTGGGGGATAACTAACATCTTTACCTGATAAGTCAAGCGTTATCGTCTTAACATCTTTACGGGGTATTTCAACGTTTATATTGAAGACGAATACGACAATATTGCCGAAGAAGAAATGAAGGAAGTCAAACCCGGAATCTACGAAATCGACGCCCGGGTACATATCGACGACCTCAACGAACAGTTCGAACTCAATATCCCCGAAGATGACGACTACGA
>JALWZC010000069.1:0-495 GCA_027002875.1 Desulfurococcales archaeon | reverse complement strand
GTATAACAATCTTTGTTATATTAGTTGCCTGATCACCGAAATTATAAAAGATCAGGACGGCTTTCTTATTTGAAGTATTGATAAATCCTGATATCAGCGTTATTTTTTCAGCGATTAACGATTTGGCAAGTTTAGTGGCTAACGCTACTCCACGCTGTTGCTGTCTAAGCTGGAGACTATACGATCTATAGATAAGATACCCTGCAATAACCGTTATACTCAGCAGTAAAATAATCGATATCATTTCGGCTTGAGCTCTTATACTCCTAGACCTCATTCCTTTATACACCATAAAATCCTAGGACAAGTACTTACTAGTCTCCTAAAATATTGTTTTACAATATCAAATAATATTGTAGAGCAACTTATAAATCACACCTTAAATATTTGAAAAAAATATTGGAACCCTTAAACAACCCCTCATAATTAGACGTGGGGTATAATAAAATTGGTTAAATTATTTAAGAAGAAAAAATACTCAGCGGATAAAAAAAA
>JALWZC010000068.1 GCA_027002875.1 Desulfurococcales archaeon | reverse complement strand
GAGTATAGCTTTAAGCTTCTCACTGTAACTTGTTAAGGCTGGATACTCCCTAACCACTTCTTCCAAGATAACATTATAACTAGCCCTCCCCGATATGAATCTTCCGAGAACCCACAATAAGGAATCAAGGTTATACCCTGGGATACCGGATTCTATTGATACAATGTTCCAAGCATCTATTACTAGTCTTCGAAGACTAGGCTTCATTAAATCGTATGAGCACTTCTTCAATGATCCAATACAGCCCCTTACTAGGCAGCTTGACAATGTTACATAGGCTACCCTACGATCAACCGGTACAGGCGTATTACCATTAACGCTAGATCCGCATGCCCTGCAAACATAATAGTACATCTTAACGGAGAATACTATTGTTTTAGAGTATTTTGGCGCGTCTAATATAGATGCGATCTTCCCCCATAACTCTTCAAGCCTGCTACAGTACTCCAACGGATCTGATTGTAGCTTCCCGGCTAAACTACTCGTATAGAATTTCTCCAGTCTCTTAAGCTTAGCTTCTAGACCCATACGGTTATAGCGCGTGTTTAGTAGGAATTCCCGGTGGGCTTGTAGCAGATAGTAGATCGATGAACCGGCTCTGCTGCTCATCCATTCAGAGAACATTGACCAGTATAGTTCACCCCTACTAGTTAACTGGTAGCTAACAAGGGCATTAGCTATAATCGATACTGCGGCTAGCCCACAATCTGTTTTCTCGACGAGTCTTTTTACCGCAATGTACTGGGGATCATTCTCTTCAACCCTATAGATCAGATCAAGCGAATCCCTCAATAAACCACCGATCTCAACGGCTCTAATCCTATCGACCCAGTAACCCTTCCCCCTCAAAACCAGCACCAGTAGTATGGGACGTATTCGTTGATTAATTATGTTGACTATCCTATAATAACTACTATAAAACTCCATGGAGCAATGACTGGTTAACGATACGTGTAGGTTATATTAAGTGTTTTAATGTTTTGATATGTGGGGATGTGTTATGGGTAAGGAACTCGTAGCCTTCGCATCGAGAAAGGGTAGGTTGACTTCGCTAAAAGATGCAGACTCGCTAATACTTTATAATATGGATACCCATAACATGGAAGAGATCGCTAATCCTTTGAGGAAGGGAATGAGTAGGCTGGAAGAGTTCTTCGAAGAGAGGGATCCCAGCGTTCTCTTCGTAACGAGTATTGATGAAGAAACCGAATACATTGTTGAAGAGAACGGGGTGCACGTTATTAAGGCTGGGAAGAAATCGATAAGCGATCTCATAGATGAACTATTCATTACTGGGATAGAAGATGGGGTAAAAGATTGAAACAATTATTACTGGAGAAAAACATTCCGAGAAACACCCTTGAAGAACTAATAAGCCATCTACGAAGCATTTGCAAGTATTTAATGAGTAATGATTCCGGCAGACTAGTTCTCTACGAGCTACTCTGTAGTGAAAGCGTAGTACATATAATGTATGATGGAAGGGTAGTATTCATAGATGTCTACTCCGAGAACGAGATACCCGGCGAACTATTAAATAGGATCGTTGGAGTCATTGGCCCGGAAAAACTGGGAATACACATGATCGACAGGGAAGCCTAGTAGACAATTATTCCAGCCTTACTGCTGAAATTCATTATCATAATGGACACTACTCTTCCATTCTTTATACGAACTACTATATCTCCATCACCACTTAGGAACTCCTCATCAGCATCCTCAATATCATAACCGAAATTAATATAGAGGATATCGTTCTGCCGATCATACTCCATCCATATCTTATCAAGATCGCTTATCCTATACTCAGCCCCACTAGACTGGTCTTTACCATTACTACTCAACTCTAACCATACCCTCCGAAACCCATGTATTAGCATTATTCTATTATTAGACCCAACAGGTTATAAGCCGATACCTGAAACAATAATGCTTCATAGAGGGTTGGAAGAAAAATCATTAATGACTTGTCCGGCGAATATTCTTCTATTATCTTAACTCCCTACTAATTATGCTACGTGGAGTGTAAAAACAATATGTGGTTGAGAGGATTAGATCACGGGTTGCCTGCCTAGAAGAATGGCGTTATAACTATATCGGTGAAATCCACGGGTAGTGGGAGTCCCTTCTTTTTATACTCTTCATACTTCTTCTCGAGGAATTGGCGGAATACTGGGCAGTTCTCGTAGCGTCCCTCCCGGTCGCATTTTCCTCCCAGCTGTAGGAAACACATACCTGTTTTCTTATCGTAGTATGGACAGATCTTGTGGTGGTGTTTAGCGCTTTTAATCATCTTCTGAATCCATTTCTGCTTCTCACTATTATCTTCTTGCTTAGGCTTCTGCTCCGATAAAGCCTTTTTTATTTCATCGTCCGAAACATGTACACTTGACATTTTCAACACCCCGGAGCGGCTAGTCCTGATCCTCTAAGGCACTACTATAGGGGTTATAGTAACATATACTCTATATCATCAATTAAGGATTACTACCAGTTTAAAAAGTATCTCCGAATAGTATTAATTGATCATTCATTAATTACAGACATTTTTATATTATTGTTTTCAGAGATTTAGGATCTATTTCTCTAAGCCTACCATTGCCGAGTTCATATATTCTACCACCCATCCTTCTGGGAAATAATGGGTTATGTGTTGAAACTATAAGTGTTTTACCGGCTGAGATGTATTCTTCAAGTATCCTAATTACTCTCAGCTGATTTTTGAGGTCTAAATGATTTAACGGTTCATCCAGGAGGAGTAGATCGGGGTTTGGAAGCATTGCCCTCAGAATGCTGAGTATTTGAAGTATACCGCTTGATAATTCATCGACCCTCTTATCCATTACATCTATTAAACCATTTTCTCTAAGCATCTTACTGATTAATTCCAGTGCTTTTTCCCTATGATAACCCCTTATATATAGTGGGTAGAGCAGGTTTTCAACCACGGTCCCTGGAAAGAATAACGGGTTCTCGTGAACATATATCACCCTCCTCCTAATCTTCAATCTCTCCCTTACCGGTAGGCTCCAGTAGTCTTTTCCTTCGAACAATATCCTGCCTTTCACGGGTTTTAGGAGTAGGCCCATTATTTTTAGAATAGTAGTCTTCCCCGACCCGTTTGGACCCATTATGAAGACTATATCGCCCTTCTCAACGTCCAAATCGATATTCTCCAATACAAGTCTTCTCCCATCATAGCTATGGCTCACTCCGCGAAGCCTGATCAATCCTTACCACCCCTAATCAATCTAAGCCCAACAGCTATCACGGCAACTATTAATAGTAGAAGGAGGCCTAGCAGTATTGCTTCCTCGTATTCCCCCCTTGAAACCTCTAATGCTATCGCGGTTGTCAATACCCGGGTATAGCCTTTAATGTTTCCACCAACGATCAAAGCAACTCCTAATTCTCCGATAGCCCTTGAGAAACCCATTAATAACGCTCCAATAATCCCTGGCAGCGAATACTTTAACACTACCTCCATAACCTGGCGATCACTAGCTCCCAGGGACAGAGCCAGCTCCCCATATCTCCCACTAATCCTCGTTATTTCATATAGCGATACGGCCGTTATCAGCGGTGTTACAAGGACTGCTTCACCGATCACTATAGCTATAGGAGTATAGAGTATCCCTAGAAAACCCAGTGGGCACTGACTGCAGAGTATCATGTATAGTAGAAGACCTATCAGTACTGTCGGAATCCCAACTAATGCTTCAAGTATTGAGTGTACGTATCCAGTACTTGTTCCACGGGATAATTTATAGGCTAAGGGGATGCTCCAGGTTGATGCTAGTAGTGTTGCCGTACCCGATATTATTATCGACCTAGTAATTATTCCCAGTAACTCGTCCATCACGGATCCAGTCCTTTAACTAGTTTACTCCAAATACCAGCTAGACTAGACTTATTATCTGCGGGGTAAAATAGTGGTTCTCCATAATTTTCTACGCCGTAACTCGCTATTAGCTCCTGCCCCCCACTACTCACTATAAAATCTATGAAGCCCTTAGCCCTCTCCAATTCTTTACCATTACAGCCTTTGACAAGGTATGCACTATAGATGTTGATTAATGCTGTATCGTTACTGTACAGTATTCTTAGATTATGGATCCTATTACTTGCAAGATATTTCAAGTATGTGCCCTTATCGGATAAAGTATAAGCATTCATTTGATCAGCCATCACCAGTGTCTGCCCCATACCAGTTCCCGATACAATGTACCATTTCCTACCATTCGGGTTTAACCCTGCTTTCCTCCAAAGCATTAATTCCCGGATATTCGTACCGGAGTTATCCCCTCTGCTTATGAACTTTGCTTTTCCGGCTTCGCCTGCGTCATAGATCTTTTTCATAGCATCAACTATATTCGTAGCATTAGCAACATTAGCCGGATCACTTCCGGGCCCAACTATGACGAAGTAATTATACGCGAATATTCTATGATAGTATATTACTCCGCGATCAATATACTCTTTTTCAAGGCTCGGCGCATGCACTAGTACAAGGCATGCCTCACCATCACCCGCTCTGCGAAGGGCTTCACCACTACCCACAGGCATAAAGTCTATCCTTGTATCAGGGTGTTGCTCAATGTATTTACTCGAGAGGTAATCGAGGAGACCAGTAGCGTATAGGCTTGTTGTAGTAGTAGCTCTAACCCTCACAACACCCATACTACCCATATAGTAGATTAATGATGCGAGGACTAGAACAGTAATGAACGCTACGATAATGTATATCAATAATTTGTCCATAAACTCGACACCATAACTTCCCCGCTACTCATTAATACCTTCGATCATAGATTAACCATCCAGTTGTAGGGATAAAGTGTTTTCGGGGCTAGAATGTTTTGTCCCACAAGTCTCAAGAGACTAGCTGGCTATTTAATGAATACTATGATAGGTATGATAAATGGTACCTGCGCAATTGGAACATCCGTTTATCCGAGCACTATTGTCTCCGCAGGCTAGTAGGCGATCGCCTAGTCCTAGATATAGGAGTCGGTACAGGAGCCCTAGCTGCTGGCTTGAAGGGGCTATTGGTCGGCGTTGATCCTGCTTCAAAGCCTTTAATGATCGCTTCCCGGCGGGGCATCCTAGCTATAAATGCTTATGGAGATTCCCTCCCCTTTAAAGATAATAGCTTCGACTATGTCATTATGACTGTTACGTTATGCTTTCTACCGGATCCTTTGCCTGTTTTAAGGGAGATTAGCCGCGTGTTGAAACCGGGGGGTTTCCATGTAAACTGCTTCGTCCCCCGCAACACAAACTGGGGAAGACACTACTTGTTCCTAAAGCATAGTGGTAAATCCCTATTCTACAAGTATGCGCAATTCTACACTCTTAGAGAAGTATTAGAGATGCTTTCAAGTGTTAGACTTAGATACGTTGATGCATGCTCTACGCTATTATATGAGCCTTTAAAACCCCCTGTTGTAGAGTATCCAGCTATGGGTATAATACCCAGTGCTGGCTTTGTTTGTGTGAGGAGTGTTAAGGATTGATTAGCGATTGTTTAATTGATGATCTTCGGCGTGTTTATGGTAGTCTAACTTCTTCGTTGATCGATGCGATTCATAAGCCGACGAGTAGGCTGTACCTTAGAGTTAATACTTTATACATATCACCCGGGGAATTAGTTGACAGGCTCAGGAGT
>JALWZC010000067.1 GCA_027002875.1 Desulfurococcales archaeon | reverse complement strand
GTTTAATATATATACTCCGTATGGATACATAATCTATAGATATACCAGTTTTAAATGATATGCAATTATTTGGAGGCGTGTTTGGATTGACCAGGTGGAGTAGTCTAGCCGGTAGGAAACTAGGAGAACTAGTCTCGAAAACAATAAACCATCTTGAAACGGTTACTTCTGCTGTTGAGGTATTAGAAAAACTAGTGTCTGAATATCCTGTACTCAGATCCGAGGATTTAACAGAGTATTTTAACAGGATTAATACTTATGAGCATGAAGCCGATAATATCAAGAGGGATGTTATGAAGGAGCTTAGACTCGGCTACCTCCACCCCCTCGATAGGGAGGATATACTAAGACTGATAACTAGGGCAGACGATATTGCTGCCTACACTAAAGCAACTGCTAGGAGACTACTAGTATTCCACCGGCTGGGTTTCGAGATACCGGCAGATATATACGAGGATCTGAAAAGTATTATGAGTAAAACCCTCGACGCTTCCAAAACCCTCCTGAATGCTCTGAGGAACCTGAATGAGAACGTTGATGAAGTACTCGTACTGGTTGAACAGGTTGAGGAGAGAGAGGAGGAGATTGATGATATTAGGATGGATGCACTGGAAAAACTCTACAATCTCTGCATCGACCGGGTTGACGCTCGCTGCATCCTGTTGAAAGAGATTATTGATGATATGGAGACTATCAGTGATAAATGCGAGGATACCGGAGATATTATTAGGATTATAGCTGTATCCCTAACCTAGGCTCTATACATTCCCAGTTTCTCCAGTAGATAGTATACCAGTAGCCTTACACCATACCCAGTTGCAGCATTCTTATAATAAGGCTTCTTCGGGTGTCCTTTCTGAACCCATGCTGTACCAGCAATATCTAGGTGCACCCATTTCTCCCTGTCTTCTATGAACTTGCTTAGGAAGGCTGCAGCAGTAATCGAGCCTGCAGGGCGGCCGCCGATATTGCTTGTATCAGCTACATCGCTCTTAAGCTGTTCATAGTACTCCTTCCATAAGGGTAGCCGCCAAACCTTTTCTCCAATTTTTAGCCCGATCCTGTATAGTTTCTCGGCTAGTTCATCGTTATCGGTGAATAACCCGGCTGCATAGTTTCCTAGGGCTATTACTACTGCTCCCGTTAGAGTTGCTAGGTCGAATATCGTGTTCGGCCTATAGTTTTTCTCAACGTATGATAATGTATCCGCTAGTATGAGCCTACCCTCTGCATCCGTATTATTAACTTCCACCGTCAAGCCGTTATACATTCTCAACACATCCTTAGGCCTATAAGACTTGGGGCCAGGCATGTTTTCTACAGCGGGAAGGGCAGCGACGATGTTTAGGGGGAGCTCGAGCTCGGCGGCAGCCCTTATAATACCTAGTGCAGCGGCACCACCACTCTTGTCGAACTTCATCTCCTCAATATGGCCAGTAGGTTTAAGGTTGAGTCCTCCAGCATCAAAGGTTACTGTTTTACCGATAACAGCTACATCCCATCCATTACCGCCGCGTCCCCGATACTCTAGGATTACTAGTCTTGGAGGAGTCCCACCTCCCTTTCCGACACCGATTATACCGTTAAGCCCCTCACGCTCTAAATCTTCTAAGTGTAGGATCCTTAGCCCTAACCCGTACTCCTCGGCGAGCTTCCTAGCCTCCTTCTCAATCCCCTCCGGGTTCATTTCGCTGCTCGGAGCATCAGCGATCCTTCTAGCATAGTTTACGGAGTCAGCGATCCTCTCAGCCCTCATGATAACTCTTTCATCAAAGTCTTTATCAGTCTTAACTAGGACTTCCCTAATACTAGGCTCCTTCTTCTCCCTAGACTTATAGAATAAGCCGGGATCATACATTGCTAGTTCAAGGCTGATAATAGATTGCTCCACGACATCATTTATATCGAGGCCTTCTAGACCCGCAATATAGAGCAGTATCTTCGAAGCAGGCTTATCCCTTAAAACATTGAGGGCGGAAGCAGCTGCAACCCTAATATCCTCGAGGTCTCCCGCTTCACCGACACCAGCTAGTATAATCCTATCAAAGACTCTACCGGGATAGTAGACTAGGACTCTACCAGTCTTAGCATCAAAACCCTCAGCATCCATAACCCTGCCCAGTTCGTCGCCGAAAAGCTTCCCAGCTTCCCCGGGAATAACCGGTTTCCCGCTTCTGATAAAGGTATAGACTACTAGGGTATCAGCACTAGAATCCTCCAGTGACCCGGAATATTTAGAGTAAACAAGGTATGTCAATAATATATCACCACGAAGGGCTTATTCCCTATAACCTTGATATAATTACCTCAATATTTTAAGTATGCCTAGCGGAGGAAAAAAGAGTATTTAAAATATTTTTGGTGTGGGGACTTATCGTCTACGCATAGCTACAAACAATGCTATTGCGACGATTACTAGGGCAAGGATTATTACTAGTAATACTACCGTCTGTGTACTCAACCCTCCTCCACCGCCAGAGGGTGTCGTAGTCTTCGTCCTCCCACCGGTTGTCGTGGTAGGTGTTGTTGTGGTTGTAGTAGTTTGTGGAGTCGTCGTAGTCGTTCCCGTAGATGGTGTTGTTGTGGTTGGTGATTGTGGAGGTGTTGTTGTTGGCGTTGTTGTCGGTTCAATGATTGTTGGTGTCCCGGTTGTAGCGTTTGAAGTTGTCTGGGTTGGTAGGGGTATGTCTGTTTCCAGCGTTGCGATTATTAGTGTTAGATTTTGATCATACCTAGTTATGGAGCCTCCGGGAGCTGATTCCCTAATCATCGTCCTTGCAAGCTCAACTACTTTATCGGTTGTACCCGAAACAATAGTTACCGGGTAGTCGTTTATGCCGGGAGTATCATAGAGTTCTACGTATTTATCACTGATCTTCCCGTCTTCGCTTACAGTTGCAGCCACGATCCTGTAATCCTTGCCCCGCTCCCTAATACCCCATGTTACAACGTAGGCGTTTTTATCATCGTTAAAGGTCGCCTTCGAGTAGCCCTCTGCGTATGTCCAGGTATCCATGGCCCCGCTTAAACTTATAGTTGTTATTGATGGCTGTGAATCGATATTACTTAATATTGCGAATTTTATGTCTCCAGCTGGGTCTAAATCGGTGCTCCGATAGGCTATTCCTATAGTGCTCTTGCCGATCGCTATTGATGGGTATCCTCCGCTGCCGAGGTCTATGTACTTCGTGTCTAGGTTAGCGTCAACAACTAGGAGGCGGACATACGACTCTTCTCTACCCATATACGCCATAACCGGTACTATTATATCGTAGCCGAAGTTACCGCCGGGGAATACTTGGTAGCATAGGCTCCTCCTAAAGGTTATTGGGTTATATATTGTGAAGTGTGATCCAACCGTTTCATTAGTATCGGGGGTCTCAGGGACTACTAGCGTATCGGTTGTACCATCGCTATAAATATAGATTGCAGCTAGATCCTTCTGATCACCATTATAATAGTTGTAAACTAATAGGAACCCCTCACCAAGCGTTGAGTGTCCCGGTAGAATGTTGAAGGTTATACTCCTATAACCAACGCCCTCAGTACTATATGGTCCTAGGGGCATTCCTACGGGTTCGAGGGTTGTGGCGTTGAATAACTGGACGTATATACCGTATTGCTGACTATCGAAGAAGGCTAACGCTACTAGGCCAGCTTTAGAATTATAGGCTAACGCAACATATTCCTCGTAGTCATCGCTGGCAGCTACGGGTGTTGGCTCCTTGATTACTTTTCCATCGTTAGCGCTTAGGACCGCGTAGTATATATCCCTCCTATTACCCCATTTATCTATACCGAGGAAGACCTTCTTCCCAACTATTAATGGTAAGACCGATATCGCCTTTAGATCGTTGTCGAGCCTAGTCTCCCAGACAATGTTACCATTAGAATCAACCTTTACAACTACTACGTTTCCCTCAGCATAGGTTGGATTAGAAACGTTGACATATGCAATATAGTAGTCTACTCCGTCCGTAGCAATAGCTGGTTCCGCTACTGAAGCTGGAACGTTTGGAGTATTCTGCACGGTTACGGTGGCCTTAGCGGCCGTGATCGGTGGTGTAATAGATAATAATACAACAACTAATAATAACGCTAACAATACCCTCCTAGCAAGCATATACATAATAACTCACCCCACAGTATAGAGCATATGAAGAATGCTACTCCACTAATATAAAGGTTTATAAGGAAGGATTTATCCATAAAAAACTATCCATTTAACCCCAACTACTTCCTCCTAACAAGCAGGTAGCCCAAACCTACTAATGCTACAATGATTACTGCTATGATTACACCGATAACGGTATTGCTTATACCGCCTCCAGCTCCTGCGCCGCCACTAGTCGTAGTCGAGGAAGTTGTATTAGGGCTTGTAGCGGTTCCCGGGCTTGTAGTTGTTGCACTGGCTCCCGTAGTCGTTGTTCCTGCTCCGCCGCCGGGTTGTTGGCTCGTCGTAGTTGTTTGTGATGGTGTAGTCGTTGTAGGTGGTGCTTGTACTTCAATGATCTTAGACCTAACGCCTTTGTTACCTGCCTTGTCAACTGCTACAATTGTCACAATGTATTTTCCTGGCTGCATATTCGTATATGATACTTCGCCCGTTTCAGCATTCGGGAAAGTTCTCCTAGAGCCATTCACGATTATTATTACCTTATCGAGTCCACTTAGATTATCGCTAACTCTCCACGATACATTGAATTCCTCGATTCCCGGTACAACATTGAATTCTTCTATTGTCGGAGTTGTTAAGTCTACGACGACACTAGTATTCTTCCAGGATGAGTGTCCTGCTTTGTCGGTAGCATAAATGCTTATATTATGTCTACCCTCATCAAGCGTTACTGGTACTTCTTCACTATCATCACTATTACTCGTTAATAATACCGGGTTAAGCATTAACGTACTCATTGATGCACTGGACGACATATTCGTGCTCCAAACGATCTCTCCGTCAACTATAACCGCGATCATTGATAAGAACGGATCGCTTACATTTATCCTCAACGTTATCTTAGCCTTACCATTGACGACCTCTATCGATGATACATTTAATACACCGCTAGGCGTTAAGCCGGGCAGCGATACATTGATCGCCGGCGCATGGTTATCGATGTATATAATCCTACTATATAGCTCGAATGAGTAGTTTCCACATCCCGCTGTTATCCTCAATACATGTTTACCATCAACATATTCCTCGGTATTGATGGTGACGTTCTCGTCGACTCCTAGAGTAATCGTTGAGTTATAGACTAGGTCTGAGTCAACGTATACGCTGAAACTACATGGACTAGGCATATACCCTGTAAAGTATAAGTCTAGGGTAATTTCTCCATTGAGGAATCCATTTAGTATTGCTTCATTCCTTATCGTCAAGTTGATCGTGGGAGCGGTTGTGAACTCAACTATTATCGTTTCATTAGCAATATTTCCAGCATCATCGATTGCTACAACGCTTATAGAGTTATCGCCTTCGCGGAAATAGCTCATCGGGATCAGGACTGTCTGCTCACCAGCCGTGAAGCCGTAATCTACGTTTTCACCGTTAACGAATACAGCCCATGAATTAACCCCTATATCATCACTAACATTGAATACAAGTGTTAACGGGAAGTCTATCGGCGTGATCCTTGTATGGTTAGCGGGGGATTCAATAGTAATAAGTGGTGATTGTGCGTCAGCGATAAAGTCTACTACCTCCCTGGATTCTAGTCCGGCGCCGTTTACAGCTGTAATCGTTAGGAGGTATTCTCCGGTGTGGTTGAATACTATATCTGCCGTCAATAAGCCTAGGACCGGCTGGTAAGTATAGTTTACGTTGATCGTTGTCATCGTAGATAGATCAGTTAGTGTAACATTGATGCTTGTAACATCTGACTCTGGATCGTATACGTTTGCTAATGCAGTTATACGTTTTCCAGTAGTCGTACCGTTTTGTGGGTATATTATGTTTATTACCGGCGGGGTAGTATCATTATATCCGGTGCTGACTAGGTCGTAGGCACCTATAATAGTAGAAGAACCAGCGCTCATTACACCTACGATAAGGGCTTTAACAGTGTTATTTACCGGGTATTCTAGGGCATTGTATTGTCCGAAAACACTCATGTTTGTAGCATTGATAACCGGTGATTTCTCCCAGCTCGGTATTAATAAGACTTTATAAGAAGTATAGTTTTGCATGAATAAACGGTAACCGTCCTCAACTGATCCAAGGGGTAGCAGCGATACGGGTAAGAGGAACGATGCTGAATACTTCTTCTCAACGCTGCCAGTCAGGGTTGAATAGAATACTGTTATGGATTTGTTACTGTTGAAATCTATATAGTTGAAAACACTATACTCTGCTTCAACCGCGAAGTTCACCGGGAAGGTTTTCTCGCCGAAGTTCTTAGAGTAGAGCTGGGAACCGCTGGAATCGTAGGCGTAGAGTACTGTATACGTAGTATTAGATAATAGGTCTACTTTTAACCCGGGGAATTCGAATACTAGTGTGCCCCCGACTTTCCCTATTAGGAAGTATAAGGGTATAACGTTTACTGGTAACTGCTTGGTAAATAGCTGGTTTCCATTATGGTATGCTTCAATAGTCGATACTAGTCCTCCGCTGAAAATGTCGAATTCAGTATATGCTATCACAGTGTATTCATTAGAATACTCCATTACGCCGTCCCCATCTAGATCGCCCATGTCTTGGTTACTGTAGATGTCATAGTATTTTCCATTAATTGTCGAAACAGTTATGTTACCGGTTAGGATGTTGTAGTTGATGATGTAGGTTTTGAATGATGGAGGCGTTGTAGAAGTATCGAGAACCGGTAAGGCCTTCCTCGCATAGCCTCCGGATACTATTATCCCTCCAGCTATTGACACGGGAGTATTAACTTGTAGAGTTATAGTTCCATTAGCGAGTATTGAATTAGTGATAGGCTCCCAGGTTATGAATAGATAGGTTGAAGTATTAGTGTTGAAGTCGTAGCTCGAGTACATTATGATCATTTCAGGGTAGCCGTCACCGCTGTTATCTCCGGCGTAAACATAGGCTTCTAGCGAGTAGGAGTAGTTTACGCTCGGCTTGATTACACCTATTATACTACCGTTCAACCCGCTGACAACACCTATGAAGCGTTTCCCATCGCTCCCTACGCCGTTAACGACTATATCGCTTACACCATCCCCATCATAGTCAGCTTGAACACCTACCTGTTCAACAACTAAGACATTGATCGATTTATTCCATACGGGTTTAAGCATGTACGCCTTTGCATAAGGTTGTGGTAAGCCGTGGTTTTCGATTTTGTCGTAGGCCGAATTATACCCCACGTTTGTGCTAAACGTTGTTGGAATAGTTGAAGGCAACATAATTATTAATAACAGTGTTATAAGCAGAGGTAGAGATTTCAAGGCAACACAACACCTTTAACCTATATTATTCAATTACCATGTATGAATAAGGATTTTAAAAAGTCTAAGTATTAGTCTGCAGTACAGAATAAGTGAGAGGAACGTACCGGAAACGTTCCATGCAGGAAAGCCTCGTAGGGGCGTTGAGTAATGCGCGGGAAAATAGGTATATCCAAGCTGTGGGGTATAGTAACAGGCCTCCTCGTAATAGGTATAATAGTATATTTCGGAATGCTATGGGTTACATCCCAGAATATTTCCGCGAGGATAAAGGAGGTTAAGACTGTAACCTACAAATACGGTGAGAACAAGGTAAACACTTGTTTCGTTATAGAGGTTAATAATACTGGGTTAATAGATGTAACAATTGAGAAGCTCTACTACAAAATATACGTGCAGGGCCAATACCTTGGCAAGGGGGTTAAGGAAAACCTAGTAATAGGAAGGGGGACTAATGAGGAAACGATCTGTCTTGAGACTCCTCCAAGCGATGCCTTGAAAACAATACTAGTAACACTAATACATAAAGGCAGGGTTAACGTTACGGTTAAGGGCTACATCGACATACCGATTAAGAGTTTCGGGCTAATCAAGCTATGGACGCTGGAACTACCATTCGAGAAGACTGTCGAGGTAAACCTCGTAGCATCCGGGCAGCAGAGTAGTGGTGGAAAACCCGGATTACCCGGTAATATGACCCTCCCAAAATTCCCCTAACTTAACGGTTTTTACAGTGTTAACCCGATCAAATACGTTATAAGCATTCCTATATACGCGATGCTCATCATTATCCCTATAGATGCTAATGTTATCTTCCAACTCCTAGATTCGCTATACATAACTGCAAGGGTAGCCATACAGGGTACGTAGAGCATTATGAAGACCGTTATAGAAGCAATTTGGATATCGTTTAATCCAAGCAGTCTCAACGCATCCCTAGCGGTATCCGTACCTGTTGTAATAGTTAATGCGGATATGACGGATTCCTTAGCGATAAAGCCAACGATTAATGCGAACGCTATAATCCATGCGGCATCTCCGCTCAAACCAACCGGGTATAGCAGGGGAGCGAATAAACGGGCTAGGAATGCACCAATAGTCTGTGATGGATCACTAGTATACTCTAAGCCGGGCGTGTAAGAGGTTAGGAACCAAATAATAATGCTTAGGAAGAATATTATCGTGCCAGCCTTCTCGAGGAAATGCTTAGTGGAATCCCAGACGTGCCACCAAACAACTCTTGGAATAGGACGATGAATAGGTGGTAGTTCTAGTAGTAGCTCCGGCTCGGAGACGCGCTTTTTCCTCTTATCGTACCAGTATAATGCTTTATTGACTAGTGCAAACGCTATAAATGCTCCAATATACCCGTAGAGGATTAGTAGAGCACCACTGAGACCGCTGAGAGCTGAGGCGAAGGCGAGTATTACCACGAGGCGGGCCTGGCAGGGTATGAAGGGGATAGTCATTATTAGCCTAATCCTCTCACGGGGGTCTGGTACTGCACGGGTAGCCATTACGGCTGGGACGTTACAGCCTAGACCGAGTAGCATGGGGAATACTGCGTGGCCGGATACACCGATCCTTGTAAGCAGTGAGTGGAGGCTTACGGCTATCCTAGGACTTAGCCCGGAATCCTCGAGTACTGCGAGGAAGAAGGCTACTATCATTATTAAAGGTAGGAATACCGCTACAGCGCCAACGCCCCCGATAATACCGTCGATCAACAAGCTGCTCGTAACGGATTCACCCATAATACTGTACAAGTAATTGCTTAAAGCCTCAAAGCCCGCCTCGATCAAGCCTCCGAGACTATAGTCTTCAACAGCTTTCGCTAAATCCGGATACCCTAGATCGGCTAGTATAACGTTCAGTGGAAAACCAGTATTGATCGAGAAGGCTATGAGGAAAACGATCACGAGTATGAGTATGCTTAGAAGAGGGCCCAGTAATGGATGGTAAAAGTAACGCGTAATCCTCTCCCTACGAGCAATACCCACATGGACACGGATAACGATGCCGCGGAGAAGCCTTTCAATATATTCAAACCTCTTCCGGGCAAAAAGCTCCTCGGGGCTACGGTGGAAAATCCTCCTAATCTCCTCCCTAGTCCTCAGTATTTCAGCTAAAACCTCCTCTCCAAGCTCTTTCTTAACGTATTCCTCAAGCTCTCTATCACCCTCCAATAAACGAATAGCAACCCAGCGGATCGGGTACTTTATCCTAGAATCATGTTTAACAAGGATTTGCTCGACGCTTAGAATAAAAGGCTCCAGCTCTCCATAATCAATCCTCAACGGCTCCCTCCTACCGCCGCTAAAAGCTACCTCGACAATCTTATTCAATAATTCCTCAATACCCTGCCCCGTCGCTGCTGAAACAGCTACTACAGGAACCCCAAGGCGGTGGCTTAAAGCTTCATAATTAATGTGTATTCCGCGCGCATGGGTTTCATCGATCTTCGTGAAAACTATGATAACCCTAGTATACATTTCCAAAGCCTGAACTGCAAGGTACATCGTCCTCTCCGGGTTAATAGAATCTACTAGAACTAATAATACATCAGGCTTTTCCTCTAGTATGAATCTACGAGCTATCTTCTCCTCAAGAGTAGTCGCTGAGAAGCCATAGATCCCTGGTAGATCGATGAATCTGAGCCTATAACCCTTATACATCCTAAACCCTTCATGCTTCTCAACGGTAACGCCCGGCCAGTTAGCTACGTGAACCCTCCTACCAGTAAGGACGTTGAACAATGTTGATTTACCAACATTAGGCTGCCCAGCAACACCAACTACTATTTCTCCCCTATCCATAACTGGATCCTGCGTATTCCATCACCTTCTCCTAGAAGTATTGATTATAACAGTGTTTTTAGGACTTAGCGTTAAAGGGGTTCTACGATTATTCTCCTAGCGATACCCCTTCCAAGAGAAATATCTACTCCACGGACACGTACTACGAGGGGTCCTTTACCGTAGTTTACGATAACGGTCACTATTGTTCCGGGCGTTAAACCCATCTGGTATAGTCTATAAACCCATCCCCCATGCCCGGATATTGATACTATCCTCGCATTACTCCCCGGGGGCAGCGCGTCTAGTGTTAGTAGCGGCTTCTGCATAGCTATTCGTCACCTGTTAGGTTAGCCTAACACTTCTACACTCAGTAATAGTTTAATAATATACATAGTTAATTATGTTTTCTTGGTGGAATAGATCAATTTGAGGAAGCAGGTTTGGCGAATGAAGAACAGCTCTTCATGCAGATACTGCACAGCTACGGCCCCCTAGGAGTATTTATAGTATCAGCACTTGGAAACGCGATACCATACTCGACAATACCCTACCTATTATTCATTGTGATATATGCAGGTTCCTTAGACAACGTATTAGACCAAGTCTATATCTCGGTCCTCGGAGGATTCGGGGCGGCTATTGGTAAAATCGTAGTATACTACTTCGGTAAGGGGTTAAGACTCGTAATGACAAAGGAGCAAAAGCATAATATGGAGGTATTCATAGGTCTATTCAAACGTTCAACTTTCCTCGCAGTGTTCCTATTCGCCGCGTTACCATTACCAGACGATATCTTATACATACCATTGGGAGCCACCGGGTATAGTCTACTGAGATTCTTCATAGCCCTACTACTCGGAAAAATAATAATAACGGGTACAGCAGTATTCTTTGGTTCAACTTATTCATGGCTACTCGAAGATGCAGCAGATACTCCGTGGTACATTACTTATCCATCACTACTAGCAGTAACATTAATACTAACCTATATGGTTGCAAAAATGGACTGGGTTAGAATAGCTAAGGGTTTTAAGGAGGGGGGACTAGTTAAGGGCACGATCATATTGTTGAAGGAGACCTATAAAGCCATCGTAAGCCTAATAACGATCCCCTACAGATCTATTAGGAAGAGGGGATAACTACCCAGAGCCACTAGTTCTCTCCTCAATAAGCCTCAATATTTCTCTGCACATGTTCTCCAAGTCTCCAAGATACTTCTCCAACTCAGCCCTGCCCTTCTCGGTCAACTCGTACCTCTTCCTCCTTCCCTCTTTAATCTCCCTAATGAGTCCACGTGCTTTAAGGAAGAATAGTGCCGGGTAAATAGTCCCAGGGCCGACGCGTGTAATATTCCCGGCTAGTTCATTGATTCTCTTCATAAGCTCGTAGCCGTGTGGGCGGTACTTGTCGATAAGGAGTAGGATTAGAAGCCTAAAAACACGTGGACTCACTTCTTCCTCCACCTCTTACTGTAAGGCCACCAAGCCCTGCGGCCCATTAATGCTAGTATTGGAGGCGTGAATAATAATGCGGCTAGCAGGGTCGTCGTAAATACTCCGCCAGCTAATGCTAAGCCCAGCTCTCTAACACCCCAACTACTACCGATTACCAGTGCTGAATACGTTGATGTAACGATTAATCCGAGGCCTATTACTAAGTGGCTAACGGCCCTAATAGCCGTTGTTGCCGATACGTATCCTCCGAAGCGATCATTAATCCTCTTTCCAAGCTCCTCCCTCTGCCTATTCATGTAGAAGCTGTTATAATCCATACCAACTCCGAGTACAGCTGGGAAAGTCATTAATGGTAGGAACCAGAGTGCTGGCTGCCCATACATTCCAGGTATTTTAGATGCAAGGGTTACACCGATCATGTATCCGATCACAATTGTTGAAAGCGATATTACCCCAGCCCATATACTCATAAAGCTAATAGTCATCGCGAGCCACATCAACACGATGCCCACAGGGAAGATCTTCTGCCAGAAGTCACGGTTCAGTAGCTCCTCCATCTCGAGGCTGGAAGCAGCTAACCCGCCAACGTATAACTCGCTGAATACTCCTCCACGATAATGATAGACTATGCTCCTAATCTCCTTAGTCAACTCGATCCCTTCATTACTCATCGGAGAAGGCTTAATGATTACTTCGAGGTAGAACGTCTTATTATCACTGCCTACGTAGACCGTTTTAGGCTTATCGCCTGGGTTGTGGGGCCCATAGACTTCTACAACACCTTGCAGATCACTGATTGCGCTGGCCATAGACTTGATCTCGTCCATTACTCTACTATCCCAAACTGATCCACTGCTAATCCTCCCAACAACGTATATAGGCATCAACTGCCCAGCGGGGAATACTTTTTGAAGCTTCATATAAGCCTTATACCCCTCAGTCCCCTCCGGCATGAATACGCTGTAGTCATGGCTACCCTGGAAAGTTAGCAAGCCGTAGGCTCCAATACCTCCAAGTACTAGAGATAGAGTGATCAATGCTAGGGCGCGGCCCCGGGTAATAGTGAACCCCTTCCAACGGGCCCTACCAGCTTCTACGCGGTGAGGCCACCAGAACCATCTGCGATCACCCCACTTAGCGAGTACGGCGGGGGTAAACGTTAGTGAGGCAGCTAGTACTGTTAGGATAGCAATTGGGACCATCTGTCCAATACTGCTAAGCAGTGGGAAGTCCCATGCAAGCATCATAACGGCGAAGCCTATGATGTCGGTGCTGCTAGCAGCTGCTATGGCTGGTATACTATGGATCAAGGCGTCATGTGCTGCGGCAGCTGAATCCTTAAACTCAGCGATCTTCTCCTTGTAGCGGAGCACGATGTAGCTACTATAATCCATTCCGAGCCCAAAGCTAGTAGTGATCATGAGCATCCTAGCCCAGCTCGTCACGTTTACGACTCCGAAATATCCTAATATGTAGAGTATAGCTGTAGATAATAAGACGGATAAACCAATTCCTAGGAAGGGTAGGCCGGCGGCGATAAATCCCCCGATCAATACTAGGGCTATTATTATCGGTGCAATAATGGATATCCTATTAACGTTCTCAATATCCCTACTATTAGCTTCCCTTGCTTCATGGCTTAGGACATCATCACCAGTAACCCCCACGTATTCCGGCCTATAACCATATTCTTTCAACGTATTCATGACTACGTCTTTAGCTTTCAACGCGTTATCATATTTACCGGGCTCATCCTTTGGAGATATCACGATGATGAAGGCGTTATTGTTAGGCGAGATCATTAATCCCTTAAAACTACTGGTTACATTGCTGAATATTTCATCGAATGCCCCCCTATAGATTACCCTATAAACAGGCTCATAGCTGTCTTCATCTAGGGCTTTTCTAAGTAAAGACTTTAACTCGTCGATATCGATGTTTCCAGTGATATTGCTGGGCAACAGGTCTTCGAGATGATTTATCAATGCATCAATGGGTTTAACCCCCTCCACGATAATATCGTGTAGTAATGGCTTGAACATGGATGTATTAATAGTAATGTTGACGGGTATAGGTAGGTTTGACTTATTCATCATAGTATTAATAGTGTAATCGATGAAGGCGTCGACCAATCTATCGAGACTAGCATTACCATTTATAGATAATAGCCTATAAGCTATAGCCTTCAAGTCATCGGTTGATAATTCGAAGGGCATTGCTGAATTAATGTTTCCGATAAACATGCTCATTAATTCAACGTAGGATTCTACAACGTAGTATTCGGGATTAGTAGTGTAGGAGTGATTTATTAACGCGTTGATTATCGATAAGTTATACATTACGGGCATACTACTGGAAGCCGTAAAGTTCCCACTAGCTCCGGGCATATTTATAGACTGGTAAATCACTGATAGTTTCCCAGCGAGATCCCCGATCAATAACAGTTTTTCGAAGAACACTGGCTGAAGCCTACCATACCACGCATCCACCCCGGCCTCGATTATCAACTGCCTAGCCATAGAAGCATTAAAGCCTTCTGGGAGGAACCCCTTAAACATTGATGAACCAGTAGACTCTAGTATTTTGAGGAAACCATCGAGGCAGGGTCTTCCACTATAGTTATATACTACATCAGCGATAACTCCGAAGCCCGGATTACCAGTCATATTTATTATTTCACTCTTCATCATATCTCTGACTATGACGGGAATACTCGACTCGTTCAGGAATATCCTCAAAGTTATACTCGGCGGTAACCCGGTAATGTTTGATAGTGTTGATGCTACAGTGATGTTTAGAAGCGTCTGGTTAGCCGTGAATATACCCGTACCGTTATAATCATAGGTTGTAATATCCGTGTAGGCGTAATCAACGATCTCCGGGGGCGCTGGAAATACTTCTCCTAGAAAAGTATGTAGTGAATCCATAGCGGCTTTCAAGACGGGCCCGTATTCA
This sequence comes from Desulfurococcales archaeon, assembly GCA_027002875.1. GTDB lineage: Archaea > Thermoproteota > Thermoprotei_A > Sulfolobales > Desulfurococcaceae > WAON01. The sequence continues at coordinate 3,935 of JALWZC010000067.1, read as the reverse complement.
TAGAGATCCCTTACTAATACATAGGTTGCATTAAGCGGTTCCTGCCCGGATACTGTGCTAAATAAATACACTGTATCATTAACAACTACATCCTCATAAATAACCGGGTCCGGAGGATAGCCGGGTAATACTGCATCTCTAAACAACGCGGTAATTGCAGGTGTAGCATTGCTGGGTAATCCCATGTATTGTACAACGATGGGAGCAGTATTCTCGGCGAATACGTCAGCGCTGATCGGGAGGCTTGTGTTCCAAGCATTAACCAGGTATTCGTGCAGGGTCAACTGCCCCGTAACAATACCTGTACCTAAGAGGCTTAACATCGACGATACATTGGTGCTGTAGAACATTGATTCTAGGACGTTATACATTGTCTCATTATAAGTTGTCAAGTAGTAGGTGTACATTTGCCTATACATTAATGGGAGACTAGTATATTCTTCCGCGAGGAGTAGCGATGAAGCCCTGAAAAGGTCTAGATCACTTACGTTATAGGGATCGAAGCGGCTAGTGATTAACTGGTATGTTTCATTAACCAGTCTAGGGAGAACAGGGTATCCGGATAAATTAGTGTAATTCACGACCCGGTAAATCATTGACATATTTAGTCCGGACTGGTATGCGGTTGTATTCGTTAATAAGTAGTAGTGTATTCTTGATACATCGAATAATAGATCGGTGTAGGAAATGCTAACATTATAATACATCCTATTCAACATCTCCACTGTCTCATTTATCATCGTTAAGTTTTCATACATGGGTTCAAGCTGGCCCGCTACTTCGCTGTAGTACTGATCGCCGATTAATAGCATGTTATATAGTAGTACGCCTAGGCCGTGAACGCTTTCTAATCCCTTGATCGACTCATTATAGGCCCTGCTTAGATTGATATACATTTCCTTGAGGAGCGATATATTACCCGTGATCCAGCGGGCTTCTTCCTCGTACCATGTAATATTACTGCTAGCATTGTCGCCGAAAGCCTTAAGAATTACGAGAATTTCATGGCTAGTATTGATGTATTCTATAATGTAATCTCTATTATCATATAAAGGCTCCAATTGCTGCACTAGTGTCTTAGACATATTATATAGTAATCTACTACTATTGATCAATGTCTCGTTAATATCCTCCAGTATAATATACACGGTATGGTAGGGTGACGAGTAATCCTTAACATATTGTTTCAGTGAACTATTCAGATCAATATCCCAATAAACAAGCCTTTTATCCGAAGCATTAATCCCCGTTACTAGGATTATATCAAAAGTCATAGCGCCAGCAAGCCCTGAAACTCCTCCTCCAGTAGCGTTTCCACCGCTAGTAATCTCGGATAGGAGTTGAGCCGCCTTAACACTATCCGTGCCGTTAGGTAATAGTTTCTCAGCACTATAATTTGTAACCTCCTCGATCCTGGATGCTAGCGGTGCGGATAATGCTGCAATAACTATCCAGATAAGCACTATGATGAACGCATGTCTAATAATGAAATTATGCCTCATAAAGCCCACCACTATATCGATTCCCGATATATCAATATCCGATATATCGAATACTTATATATAAACTTATCTGCTAGACAATAAAAATAACGGGGAGAAAAGCTTTAACGATCACTTCCGACCAACGAACAATATAGCGGCCGCAAAAGTAAATAAGCCAATAATCAAAGCAATAATGTAGACATACCGTCCCCGACTAACTCTAGAATGCCCACTCCCCGGCGAAGCCGTTGAATAATTACTCGAGGAGCTAGTAATTGAAGCACCGACACTAGTACTGGTACTACTAGATCCCTCGTTCGATACGGTTGATGGCTTAACCCCTTGATGAAAGCTGCTCGTTAAATCTATCTCAACAACGCTATATGGTTTATGGTTAACCAATATATTGACCTCTAAGGGAAAGTCACGTCTTGAAACGTTTTCGAATTTTACACTGACATATTTATACGTAACAACCTGTATGACAGGATTCGTAGCCTTCAATATCTCGAAGTCTACGTAGTATCCTGACTCGTTATGGATAATGGAGGTATTACCAATGATATAGCCCGGGTTTGGGAGTTCTATTTCGAAACTGATCGATAATTCACGGGTTGTTTCATTATAATTATAGCTTAAAACCCTTATACTCAAAGGCCAGCCGGGAACATATGATGAACTACCAGTAACCGGGAAAGCAAGGATCGAGGATATTAATGAGAGTAGTAATAGGATTATAAAGGCCCTAGCCAATACAAACACCCCTCTAATCCTTTATCCCTGGAAAAACACTAGTTTAAACGGGATATAAATCAACCCTTACGAACTAGGATGTCCCACTTAATGGACAATACTTGGTGGGAGGAGGCTACACGTTCTTCTTCCTCCTATTGATAATATAGGTTATTATTATCAGGATAGCAGTTATCGTTATGGGTGTTATGGGTGGTTCATTCATTGGAATAGTTATTCTAACTGGTATCTTCCTAGTTATCGCTGCGGGCCAGGAACTCGTTTCTCCGGGATATTCCGCCTTAAAAGTAACGGTTTCCGAAGGGTTTTTATCTAGCCAGTATAAGATTGCTGTCCCGTTTTGATTCGTTATATTCGTCCCGATCAGTATCCATGAACCCTTCTTGTAGAAGTAGATTTTCCTACCGCTTGCTGGCTGGTTGTTTATGAATAGTCTAGCTACTAGTTTGAACAGTATAGAGCCGTTTCCGAGAACCTCGTATATTACGTTTAGGGTTAGTATCGACGAGTACTTAACTGTTATGTTATATGTTAATTCTACTGGTGCTATACTATCCGTACCATTATAGATTAGTGTTAACGTATAGTTACCGGGTACTGCAAACTTTACGGTAATATTCAGTAATCCATCAATACTAGTCCTATACACGCCGTATAAGCTATTATTGATAAAAACAGCAACTGCTCCATTACTAATAGGCTCGCCCATACTCTGAAGCTTGAAAACCAGTATTACAGGTGTATTTGGATAAGGCTCTGCAGGGTTCTGCAGGATGAAGATTATTTCGGAAGGCTTCCTATACACTGTTAAAGATACATTATTACTCATAGATGAAGCATAAGCATTCGACCCAGCATATACTGCTTTAAAAGTGTAGTTTCCAGCGGAATCTGGCTTGAATACAATTATAGCTTCTCCGGATTCATTCGTCACTGCATAACCATATAGTTTCCAGCCACCACCATTATTATAGTAAAAAGCTATAGCTACACCATTTACCGGGATATTATCAGTGGTTTTCAACAGTGCTACTAGTTCAACTGTTTCACCCAGTGTTATCCTTGAAGTATTGATCGATAATATTAGGGTTGTCGGGGTTTTTGAAACAACATTAACAATGATAGTACTACTCGATGAGTAATACCTCCAAGCACCTTGTAACCCGGTAGCGGGGTCTATGAATACTGCTCCGAAATAGTATACTCCACTACTATTAACCATGTAATTGATCGATGCTCTACCAAGGCTATCTAGAGCGGCGAGACCGATAAGCATCCACGTATTGTTATCCCTGCTGACATAGAAGTAGATATAGTAGTTTTTAACGGGTTTCCCGTATTCATCTATTACCGTCGCGGTTAAAGTAATAGTTGATCCCGTGGTTGGAGTAGTGTTTGAAGCAGTGAGGCTAGTATATGTTTTCAGCGGCACCCACCTAATAATCGTGGAGTTGCTGGATGCTCGATAAGTATTAGTATCGTTGAATACTCCGGTAACATTAATGATCATGTAGGAATCCATGGATAATGTGAAGAATGCTAATCCGTGATTATTCGTAGTTAAATTAACGTATTCAACCCCGTTAGTTGTATTAAGGGATACAAGTATTTGGGCCCCGATAACCGGGTTACCATAGTAGTCGACGAGGCTAAGCGTAACGTTTACTGTTTCATTTATTTTAGCCGCTGTAGTATTAC